>NZ_DDOI01000108.1:23699-41681 GCF_002341575.1 Marinobacter sp. UBA2498
GAGTAATTACTGGCGGCAAACCAGGCCAGGGGAATGGACAGGCTGACGGCCAGAAGCGTGCCCCAGAGTGCAATTTCCAGGGTCTCTATCATTTTGCCAAACACGGTTTTCACGTAGCCCAAGGGGTCGTAAAGCACTTCCGTGGTTTCGGTTGCGCTCTCCAGTTGCAGAGTGTCCTCATTGAGGCGTTGGGTGGTGGTTTCCTGGCTTTCCACGCGGGCGAACAGGGGCAGTTCGTCGGCGTTAAAATCGTTCATCCGGGCCACTTCTTCAGATGTCGCCATCTGTGGCGGCCACATGGAATCGGCCACCTTGCTAAGGCCGCGCACCACCTGGGATTCGTCGTTCAGGCCCACCAGGTTGCCAACGGCCTGGGTGGTCATGGAGACCATGCGGTCCATTTCGGTCCGGTGGCCGGTGACCAGAAGCAGCGCCAGAATCAGAATGGCGATTACAAGATGTTTCAGCCGGAACGGCTGATCCAGATGCCAGTGCAAACGGGTACCCTGGGGTGGCACGGGAATGGGTCGGGTGTTCATCACATACCTCCCGCCGCTTCGAGTTGCGGGGTGTCTTCCCGGGCCTGCGTCGGCTCGCCATCGCCCCAGTCGGCGTTCTGGTAGAGCCTGCCAAGGCGCTGGTCGTCGAATTCTTCCGGCGCGCCGTCAAAGACAACTTCGCCACTGCGCATACCGACAATCCGGTCGCCGAATTCACGGGCCAGATCCACCTGGTGCAGGCTGCAGATGACGGTAGCATTAAGCTCCCGGGCTGCGTCTTTCAGCAGGGTGAGAATATCCCGTGAAATCTGGGGGTCCAGGCTGGCCACGGGCTCATCGGCAAGCACCACTTTCGGGTCCAGCATGAAGGCTCTTGCGATACCCACCCGTTGTTGCTGGCCCCCGGAGAGTTCGCCGGCCCGACGGTGAAGGTGTTCGGGCTTGAGTCCCACCCGTTCAAGATAGTGGCAGGCTTTCTCGCGCTGCTCCGGATGAAACCACCCGCACAGTGCCCGCGCCAGGGACACTTCAGGCAAAGCACCGGAAAGCACATTGGCAGCGACACTGGCGCGGGTTGCCAGGTTGAAATGCTGGTGGATCATGGCCACCCGTTTGCGCAGTTCTCGCTCGCTCGTTTGTGTCAACTCAAGCCCATCAACCTGCACCTTCCCTGCTGTCGGTTTCATCAACCCGTTGACTGCTCGTAACAGCGTGGATTTGCCAGCGCCGGATGGGCCAAGAATGACGCAGAACTGCCCTTGTGGCACCTCCAGGTCAACGCTGTTCAGGGCACGGGTGCCGTCTGCCCAGGTTTTTTCGATCGCACTGAGCTTGACCATGGATGTTGGTGTCTGGCTCATGATTTTCTCCTGTTGACTGCCCGCCTGATGGGGCGGGCAGATATCCGTCCGTTCAGCGCTTGTTGCCGGCAGCAAGAATGGACTGTTTAACGTCACGGTTAACGGCGTTCAGCATGTCGCCGACTTCCGCCATGGTTTCTTCGCTGACGTCGCTGGTGTAACGGTCAACCTGCTTGCCGCCATAGCCGCGAATCTGCTCGGGTTTGATGCCGGCCATGGTGTGGACATTGTTGAAGGCATCCTGCAGGCGGGCCTTGATGTCGGCGCTCACTTCCGGCTGGATGGCCAGCGGTGGGTATGGCAGGGGTGCGCTTTTGGCAACCACCTTGATGTCGTTGCCGTCGATGGCGCCTGCGTTCAGGGCTTTTTCATAGGAATCGAAAGACGCGCCACCAACATCTACAAGCCCCTGGGACAGGGCAGACAGCACATTGGCGTGACTGCCCGCCATGTTCACTTTGGCAGTATCCGTGGCGGGATCAATGCCCTCACGGAGCATCATGGCCACCGGAATATTGAAACTGGAGGTGGAGTTGATGTCACCCAGCGCAAGTCGTTTGCCGCGAATATCGGACATGCTTTCGACACCACTATCCTTGCGGGCAAAAATGCCGGAGTAGTACACAGACCTGCCTTTGCTGACGGCCATGGCCAACAGGTTGGCGCAACCACGGTCGTGGGCCTGCAGATAACTGACGGGACCAAACCAGGCAATGTCGGCAGAGCCATTACACATGGCTTCAACAACCGCGCCGTAGCTCTGGCCAACTTTCAACTCAAAGTTCAGGCCGGTGGCTTCCGATATGGCATTGAAGATGGGTTCAAAGTCTTTCCGGGTGCCGTCTTCAGTGCCGCCGTCGGCGGGAATTAGCACTACCCGCAAAGGCCGGTCACTGGTGCCATCGTTGGCGGCGGCCATAACCGCGGCAGAGCCGAGCATGGCAATGGCGGTGATTACGGATACCGCGTATTTGAGAAGAGAGTGCAGTTTCGGATACATTACAGAAGCTCCCGTAGGGTCTTGATTCAGGTGTTCGACCGTTAGTAGACAGTCATGGGTTGATGCACAGTTGGATCCGGTCTGCGCGAAACCGGGTAATCACGTACTCAAGCGGGGTCAGATCCCGCTCATGCACGTTGGTACTCTTTACCCGCAGCACGGGCTGGGTTCTGGGCATGGCCAGAAGGCCTGCGTCGTCGCCCTGCGGGAGCATCGCTGTTACCAGACTCTGGACACGCTTGAGTGAGTAGCCGTAGTGCTCCGCCAGGAAGCCGTGCAGCGAGCCACCTTCGTATTCATCCCGGACTTTCCCGAACCTGGCTTCCGGCAGGAAGTGCGAAATAATGCAGAAGGGCGAGCCATCCACGGTTCGCACGCTTTCAATCCAGATCACCGGCTCCCCCACTGCAATGGCCAGGCGCTCGGCCACCCGCTCGATCGCAGGCAGGACCTGTTTGCGAACAACACGCCCACCAGTGGACGCACCCATGGCCGTCAGGTTTTCGGTGAACCGGGTGTCGGAACCCAGTGGGTAGTCGATCTGATTGTTAATCACGAACACACCGCGACCGTGCTGGCGCTCCAAAAGGCCATCCGCAACCAGAAGATCAATGGCGCGCCGGAGTGTGTGGCGATTAACGCCAAAACGATCCGCCATCTCGTTTTCCGAAGGCAGCATATCGCCCGGGGCATACTGGTTCAGAACATCACGTTCCAGGTGCTGGGCAATCTGGCGGTAAAGTGCGTGGCCGGTTTCGCGTTGCAGGGTGTAGAGGCTCATAGGCATGTCTATACAAGTTGATTTGTAGGAAAGCCTAAAGGACTAATGTGACAAAGTTGTTATGGTTTAGTGACGAGACTGCCGGGACCGAATGAGCTTTACTGAAACTTAAATTCCATCAATGTGGCTTGCCGGATTTGGGGAATGCCTACCGGGCGAATTTTTCGGACATTGGGAACAAGATTGGACTTACCCCCGTACGAACGACACACCCGAGCCTTAAACAGGGGCTTTGCGACTCGGGTCTGAATGTCCGCTTTGCGACCCAAGCGGCCAAATCGTGGTCGCATGAACTGGGTAAAGAGTTGAAAAAGTGTAACCTGCTACATGCCATTGAATATCATGTGCTTGCCAGAATGTTACGTGTAACAAGGGGACTAAAGACGTGGTCGATCTCGATATCGTCCCCGTTCTGGATGACACGATTGGTGAAGGGACTGATCCAGCGGCCGGTAATCACCCGGCAGCGCTTGTTGTCAGCAAATCGAACCTGCGTGGTAGAGGTGGCGATAAGGACTTCGGCACGGCTATCTTGGCAGTCCCCATCAGCGTCATCCCAGCCGTGACCGAACGCTGATCGCTTGTAGTTTTGCCGCTCATCTGACTGCTCCTGATACCCTTTGAGCGATACTCGGGAGACTCCCTGTGGAAGTTTCCCGCCCGAAGCCAGACAGTCCTCAAGAGACTCAAAAGCTTGATAGTTCTTGGTTCGCTCGTACCAACTGCTCTGTGTAGGATGGCACAATCCACTGCCCGACATTTTCACGACGGCTGCGCCGGTCGCACTGCTGAACGAGAACCCCGCAAGGAGTACCAAGAGAGGAAGGGTTCTGGAAGCGCTTACCATAATGTATAAATACCTGTTGCAGAGTAAACTGGGTACAACGTGCAAACCCATTTTAGCGTAGCGTTTTAAATCGATATCCCTGCGGGGAGATGCTCTAATACAAGCATGTGACTGAGCCCACAGGCCCGTCGACATCTTGAAATTTACAGCTGTTAAAAGGGCGTCGAAGTCTACTCATAGCCGCCGGTCACCACAACATGAAACAACTCCGGACCGGAGCTGCTGTTTTACTTTCTCTGTTTTGAAATTTTCGTCGGGATTGCGAAGGGGGAGACCAACCATAAATGGCAATCAGTTTTTACGAAAAAGATGAGTTATCGTCCGGCTTTTACGGATGGCGTGTTGTCGCCACCATTCGAGGTAAACGATATCAAAAATACATCTCGTTAAATCGCCGCAACACCCGAGTACCCCAAGAGCTCTGGCACAAGTACCAAGAGACCAAAGCCCGATACTACGAGGCTCGATATGCGATGCGTTCGGCCGCCATCCAGTACTTGGATTTCATCACCAAAGATCATCCCAATACTCGGGCATACCGTGGAGTTGGAATGCATGGCATCACGCTAGGGATCGGGGCCGATAGAGGTAGGGCGTCTGAAACTTGTTATTTCTCTGTGAATAAACGGGGTGCAGCGACCAAATTCTATATCGATGATAGGACGCCACTGTCGAAAGCGTGGGAACAAGCAGTTTCCTACTGGGGCGAGGTCCATGAGATTCGATCCAAGGATGTCGCTAAGAAGCTCAAATTGGTCCCCACTCCTGATCAATTCAAAGCGCTTCGCAAGCAGTTGAATGATCAAGAGGGTCATGATTTTTCGGCCAGTGTCCTGCATCATGTTTATGCTGAGCAGCGTAATCAACTGGAAAAACGAAAAGCCCTTGAAAACACAAATGGACGTCTTGCCGGAGATGAGTTATTGGCCATGTATGCCAATTTGGAACGAGAGGTCTCAGAGTACCGGAAGTAAATTGGGCAGTGTAGTCCGCTGCAATGTTTCGTTATGACTTTTTAGCCGACGTATCGCGTAGCTCATCTGCTTTGCCACTCTTCTGGAACTAGCGCCGGCGGCTTTGTCCAAGGCTGTTCGACTAATGCTTCTTGAAACCAGTGGTCACGAAGGTTCGCGTGCTCAGTGACGATCAGTTGGAAGCCGGGAACCTCGTCCTGGGTGAACTTTAGCAATAACTCGAACAGTCGGCGTACTGCATCTAGGTCGGCGTCAGCTTCTGTCTTCTGTACTGACCCGTCTGCGTCGCTGTAAACCTGTTCAGACGGGAAATAGACCTGGGTCGGCTGATCGATCATCAGAAAGCGAGGGATTGGGCGGTTATTCTTTGCGGCGAAAAGGTGCAGCGCAAGCAGTGCTGATAGGTGGTAGGCCAGATGATTTTCGCCTCCTCCAGTCCGCCCCATCGGAACCGGGCGTTCGGGGCGATCGAAAATTATGGTCAGCTGCGGTAGGTTTAGCCGCGCTGGGTAAGGGCTGAACTCGGCATCGAACTTTTGGATGTACCGTGACAAGTTCGCGGAGATATTGTTGAGGATTGAGGTTAGGCGTTCGTCGCTGTCATCGGCGCCGATCTGGTCCTCAAGCTGTTCAACCTTGTTGTTAAGGCGACGATTCTGGGCTTCCAACCGAGCAAGTTCTTCGTTCGGCAGAAGCGTCTCCATAAAGAGGCTGATACGACCAACGACGCGCGCGGCCGCGTTGTTGCGGTTGCCCATCTGAGAGATGGCCTCGTTGGCCGAGATCGCCGCAGATAGCTCTGCTTCCTTCTGCCTAATGGCGCCCGCTGCCCCGTCCACTTTGCTCGTCAATTCGGCGAGGTAGGCTTCGAGCTTCGGACGCTGGCCGGTCGCGATGCGCAATTCCCTGTCAAGCGATTCCAGCTCGTTGAGCAGGGCCGCGGCGACAGGGGACTCCATCGCTAGGTTTCGTTCGCTGAACGGCCATTGCCATTCTCCGCTGTCAGGGTTTTTCGGCAGAGCCTTGATCGAAGCCAGCCGGTCTAATTGTTCGGATGCCTCATTCTCGTAGCCGCCCGCCCGCTTGGCAAATTGTCGTGCCGCGTCAATCCTGGCCTGGATGTCGCGTCGATCTTGGCGCAACTGACTTATCTCTTCTTCCAAAAGCGAAATCCGGCTGCCGTCGTCGTCGGGCACCTTTTCGGGCTTCCACGACAGCGCCGACCTCAGTGCGTTGATGATCCCGTCTGCGTTCGGGCTCCCCTCGTCGCCAATGACGCCGACGCTTCTGGCTTCCGAGTAGAGGCCGATGGCCTGCTCATGCGATGTGTCGACAGCATTGCGCGCCTGCTCCAGCTGCTTTTTGTTAATCCTCAGATCCCGCTGAGCTGTGCGCAGCCGAGATTCCAGTTCATAGCGGTCGTGGGAGGAGACGCCGAGCAGGATCGGCAGGGTATCTCGGATTGCCTGAGGCTGGTACTGCTCGTTCTGACGGTAGAAAAGCTGATCCTTGTTGGCTATCAGCCCCTGCTTCTGGAACAGATAGTAGAACGTGTGCTTGACGTTCGCTTCGTAACTGTCGCGGCTGTGTTCAAGCGCGACATCAGTGCGGTTCTCGGGAATGCCGAGCAGGCGCGACAGCAACTCAACGACGCTATTGTCATCAGCGTTGACCGCCAGGTTCATGAGCTCAGGCGCCTGCAACTGAACACCACGTCGCAGCATCGCCGTGCTACAACTGGCTCCGCCGCTAGGCGGGCTCGGCTTGGCGATCAGAACCTGTTCTTTCTCGAACTGATAGATCACGGCGAACCATGCCACCTTGTCGCGAATAACGCCTTCGGGAACGTTGAATGAGGAGCGGCCCATGCAATACTCGATGATCTCAGAGAGTGCAGATTTGCCGGTAGAGGAGCGGCCGGTGATGACGTTGAGTCCCTCTACCTTGAAGGTGAGATCTCGGCGCTGACCGTCGTGGTTGTAGATATGGATGGATCTGATCTTCATGGGCGAATCCCAAAAGTCGTGTAAACGGTCACCGGATCGGCGATGCGTGCAAATTCCCTTCCCACGATGCGTGCTACTTTCTGGCAGGAGACGGTCTCGTGAGTTCCACGGACGGTCTTGTGCACCTTGTTGGGCACGGTCTGGATGCGGCCATCACCCGCAACGACGATGCACCCTCGTTCCATCAGCAGACCGAACCCCTCGAAGACATAGGGCAGCATCTGCGTCACTCGGTCGGCGAATCCCACTATAATCTGCTGGTTCTTTTCCGTGGTCTTGAGGAGGTAGCTACGCGGACTTGCTGCAAGGACTTCCCGCGAATCCTTATGCAGGCACAAGGGCAGCACCAGCAGCGACAGAGAGAAGGGCATGCCGCGAGCATCTTGTTCCTCGTAACCGAGGAGGGCGCGGTACAGGACCAGGCCGCAGAAGGCTGGGTTGAACAGGTTTCGAATCTCGACGGGGCGCAGGTTCCATCGCTTCACGAGGCCACCCCGAGTACTCTGGCAAGACGATCAAGAAACCTAGGGTGCCAGTAGACCTTAGGTTCGGGCGTCGCATCGGCCAAAATATGGAAACTGCCGCGAAGGACATAGGGCTCACTAACCCGGGCGCGGATTCGCAGGGATTCGAGCTTCCCTGTCTCGAACTCCGCCCAGTTATAGAGGGTCGCGCCGGCTTCGCGAAGCGCGCTTTCGGCGCTGTCGCCCGCCAACTTCTCGAAGACGACATCCTTGTAGCGGCTCCACTCGTCGGCGAGCCGATCTTCGTATTCCTCGACTTCTCCTGACACCAGCAGGTTCTCGCGTGCCCAAGCGGACCGCTGCTCGAACGCCCGGTAGTAGTCGAGGACTGCGCTCCTTATCCGGCTAGAGGAGAGGCCGATCTCGCGCAGTTGCGCCACAAACAAACGCGGATCGGCCGTGATATCAATCTCGTCTGCGGGCTGCTTCCCGCGGAAGGTGATGGGGAGGTTGTCCGTTTTGTATTCCTCGGCGAAGTTGGAGAGCTTGTCTGATACCTCGTAACCGAAAATTCCTTCCGCGTGCGCACGGGTCAACTGCATAATCACGGCATCAGTCCACCAGCCTTCCAGTCGCTCGAACACGAACTCCCTGTGCTCGCGCCGGATACTTCGCATGTGCTTATCTCTGATGATCGACGGGATATCACCTATACGCGGGCTGCTGTCGAAGATCACAATACGTTCAAGGAAATCCTGCTTCTCGGGGTCACTCAGTTCGTTGAACGCCTTAGCGATCGACGCGATGAGTTGCGACTTCGAGTTGGCGAGCGAGGCATTCGCCAGTTCAGTTAGTGTCGCCAGATCGCCTGAGGCGATGGGCTGGTCAGGGAGAAGGCGCGCGAGAAACGAGCCGGTACTGACGGTGCCCGTAGTGAACAGGAAAAATTGCAGGTTGGAGGCGGAACGGCCATCGCGTTTATATCGCTCCAGCCAGATGTTCACGGACTTCCAGAAGTCGGGGGAAAGGTCGGTAAGCTTGTCGCCGACTGCCTTGTGCTTGAGTGATGCTAGGGATTTGCCGTCAGCACTGTCGACGAAGTCGAGATCGTCGTCCTTTTCCAAGAAGACGGCGGTGTCCTCCGGCAACTGCAATAGACGGAGCAGGGCGAGTCGCGCTTGGTAGATATATCCCAGGCCTTGCTCGCTGGCTGAATATTTGTCGGTTTTTGTGACTTTCATTGGTCCAACCAATTATTACCAGAGGTCACAAGACTGCCCTGTTGACCCACTTGTTAGACACTCTCTCGCCCAATCCAGAATTCAATCTCTCGGCTTAACGTGACGGGGAATGGTTCTTTTTGAAAGATCTCCTTGTCTTTCCACTGTTCCCACAAGAGGTAGGCAACGACTCGATGGTTTCCATCGATTATTTCGTGCTCGCCGTCTTTCTCAACCAAAATGGGCGCGCAGGGTAAATTGCCGATTTCTCGAAGATATTGTAGTAATCTAGCGATTCTAGGCCCTGCTTCCTCCCCCATGAACTCGGAATAAGCGCACGGGACACCAGCTGCATGGAAGCTAATCATTTCCTGAATACGACGGTTGCACTGTGTTGTTAGCACCAATGATGGAGGATAAATAATTTCCTTGCTCCATTTTAACGATGTCCAATATTCTAGGTCTTTATTTGCAAGCAAGCCCTTCCACCTACCTTCAAGAGGAGACGGCGGAGGCCAGCCTTCAGACTCGGCGTAATAACCAATCCATTGATCGATTACATCATCAGGAAAGTTTGGCAAATCTTCGGATACTTGCTCGATGATGCGCATCTCTCGTCCCTTCCTAACAGCAATTGGATTGAAGTCCCAGTGATTATGGTTTTTAACATTACTGCTCAATCCAACAAAATTTTAAAACAACAGCTTAGCTCACGGCTTAAAGCCTTGCCACGTAGCTATTTGAACCCGGGGATCATGAGCCATGAATAGTACTGAAGGTCCACACGGAACCGGGTCAAATCAGTTAGACATTCAACTTGGAAGGATGATTTTGAACCATATCAGCTAGTGCGACGGGAAGCGTAGAGCGGAAGCCTCACTGTTGTGGGCGAGGGATCGTCGATGTAATGCAGGCTCTGTTCGGAATCGAAGAATTTTCCGCCTGACGGCCGATTGGATAGATAACGAACGTTTTCTGTACGCCTTTTTCGGTCCGCAAAAAGGCGTCAATTTCCTGTTGTTTTCTGTCTAAAAATCACGTACAAAAAACTATGATTATAAAAGGTGCGTTTAATGATCATAGGCTATGCCCGTGTCAGTACCCAGGATCAAAATCCTGAATTCCAGGTGGATGCTTTGGAAAGGGCTGGGTGCGAGCAGATCTTCCAAGAAAAACTTACAGGCAGACTCCGAGAGCGCCCCGAATTGTCGCAGTGCTTACGCACACTTCGAAAGGGGGACGTTTTGGTTGTATGGAAATTGGACCGACTGGCCCGTTCACTGAAAGATCTAGTTGAGATCGTTCAGGAGCTGAATGACCGGGCGATTGGCTTCAAATCGCTTACAGAAGCGATCGATACCACCAGCTCCGGTGGACGCTTGGTATTTCATATCTTTGGTGCGCTAGCAGAGTTTGAGCATGATCTGATTCGTGAGCGCACGATTGCAGGTCTTCAGGCAGCCAGAGCGAGAGGACGAAAGGGTGGTCGAAGACCCGCTATGTCTGATTCCGATATACGTAAAGCGGCCGCTATGTTGTCAGACCCCCTGATCACGAAAACGGAAGTTGCTGCACACTTCGGCGTAACCCGAACGACGTTGAATGCATCACTTAAAAGAATAGGATTGGCAGCCTAGTTAGACGCTGTGAAAAAATGCTTTAGTGGAGAACGACCGATGACGGACGATCAAGCTAACCACCATCAGTCTACAGTCCCCATCTGTTGTTTGTTTATGACACCTAGACATAATCGACCCAGCCACGCAGAACAGATGGTTTGTAGCTACCTGACTGTAAGCGAATTGGTCAAAAAACTTAGAGAGGATGGCCCTTTGCCGCGGTTGTCCAAATCTTCTCAACCAATAATCGGCAAGGAGGCGTCCTGATGTTAAAAACCGTCAAGCAAGCGTGTGAGTTTGATCCTCAAGTAATGGACTACCAGATGTCTCAGGGGGTTGAACACCTATCGGACGTAATAGCGGACGAAGGTGATGGGACAGCCTTTTTCGATCGCAACTTCGTTACACAGGGGATGGAGCAGCTCTTCAATGAGGGGCTTTTGCGCTTGTCTGGAAAGTCCGATCAGGCCGTCTTCGAATTAAGTCAGGCGATGGGTGGTGGTAAGACTCACCTGATGATTGCCTTGGGTTTGATGGCTAAGCATAAGCATCTGCGCCAGACGTATCTGCCTGACTCTTTGCAGTCCCAGGTCGAGATCCCTGCGGTTAAATTGGCTGCATTTAATGGTCGTAATAACCCCGATCACTATGTCTGGGGCGAGATTGCTACCCAGCTTGGCAAGGCCGCTGAAATCCGCGATTACTGGGCAAATGGTCCTCGCGCCGTTGATGAAAGCACTTGGATGGAGCTTATCGGTGATGAGCCAACACTCATCATGCTCGATGAGCTTCCACCGTATCTGAGCATGGCCGCTACGCAAAAAGTGGGCGACGGTACGTTAGCCAGCCTTACTACCTATACTCTTGGCTGTCTGATGAGTGCTGCGCTCAAATTACCACGTTGTGCCGTAGTCATCGCCAACCTATCAGGTTCCTACGAAAAACAGACCGAAGCAATCCGTGAAGCCATCACAGACCTCCAGAATGAAGCCAGCCGCCAGGCAAAAAGTATTACGCCCGTTTCCCTGGAGGGCAGCGAGATTTACCAAATTCTTCGTAAGCGCTTGATCAGTGAAATGCCTGATGAAGACGTAATCAGCGAAGTAGCGAATGCCTATGCGAGTCGGGTCAAAGCCGCAAAAGATGGGGGGCATATTGATGCTACGTATATTGGAAACGTGGTAGAAGAAGTTGAGGAAACGTACCCGTTCCACCCCTCGTTTAAACACATCGTGGCGCTCTTCAAGGACAATGAGACATTTCGCCAGACGCGCGGGTTGATGCAGTTTGCGGCTCGTTTGGCAAAAAGTGTACTTACACGTGAGCAGGACGATGTATATCTGATCGGTGCTCAGCACTTCAATCTAAACGACCCGGCAGTACGTTCTGAGTTCACCCGCATTGCCAACCAGCTTAATCCGGCGCTAACACGGGATATTGCCGACGGAGGTAATGCAATAGCCGAGGAAATTGATGCCGAGATCGATCCCGATGCTGCCAGCGCTCAGCAGGTCAGCACCTTGTTGTTGGCGACCTCTCTTTCCCGAACAGGGGGGCGCATTGGCCTGACCGAAAGCGAGATCATTGAATTTTTGGCGGCTCCGAATCGTAAGCCGAGCGAATACAAGACGGCGCTGGGAAAGCTTCAGGAGAGGGCTTGGTATCTTCATCGCGAAGAGGAGCGCTATTACTTCAAAGAAACCGAAAACCTCACGCGCCAGATTGAGCGAATGGCAAAGGACGTAGCGCCTAACCGAGTGGACAAGGAGCTGATTCGACGTATCACCTCGATTTTGACCCCCTCGGAAAAAAAGGCGTATCAAAGTGTTCTTGTGATGCCCGAGTTGGATAACATCAAGCTTGGAGGTGGTCGAGTACTGATTGTAGTGCGTCCTGATGGCCGCACTCCACCTGAAAAGCTGAACTGGTTTTTTGAATACGTCGAAGAAAAGAACAGCCTCATGTTTCTTACCGGCATGGATAGCCACTTAGCTGATGCCGTAGAGAATAGGCAGCGAGAAGCCTATGCGATAGAGCAAGTCTGTGCGCAGCTGAAAACGGGAGACACACTCTACCAAGAAGCACAGGAGCGTCGCGAAGACATCCACATGCGTCTCGACCAAGCCATTTCGGCAGCCTACAACCGTTTATATTTCCCCTCTGCGGGGTTTGACGGTTCCGGTGAATTAGGCCGGGCTACCATTCAAAACAATCTCAGTATCCAGAATGCCGAGAAACAGCTTGAGACCTTGCTCGCGAGCGCAAGCTGTGAGGAAAAGCTCGCACTGGATATGCGCGACAACCTCGAAGCTTTCTGGTCTGAACTAGAAGAATACGTATGGCCCAGTAATAGCCGCCGTGTGCGTTGGCAGGATGTAGTGAGCAAGATGAAGACCGACCCAACCCTGCCCTGGTTGCCGGGTAATAACGGTCTCGACACGCTCAAGCAAGAAGCACTGCGCCAAGGGCGCTGGCGTGACAACGATGACGGCTACATGGAGAAGGGGCCATTCCCCACGGAAAAAACGACGGCGAGTATTACCGTTAACAAAGTATCAACAGATAACGGAACAACTGAACTGACTATAACGCCTCGTCATGCTGGCCCCAATCCGGTAATACACTATGCGGACCACTCTGGGGTAAGCACGTCGGATCCGCTCGTCGAAACCCCCGATGAATTCAATACCGATAAAGCGACGCTTTACTTTCTCGTGGTAGATAGTGATGGCAAACACCAAACAGGCGAACCTGTCTGCTGGAATGCAACACTGAAAATTCGTCATCAGATTCATACGCAAGGGGATAAGCGCACAGTTGAGTTGCAGTGTACCCCCCAGGCTGAAATGACATACACGCTGGATGGTTCCAACGCGAAAGACGGCGACCCTTATCAGGACCCTTTTGACGTTGGTTCTGAGAAGCAGGTGCTACTGGTTTATGCCGAATCGGGTGAGGCCAGTGCTAGCGAGCAGTTCACTATTCCAGCTAAGGGTGATAACCGGGTTCAGCTGGACGACAAAAAGCCGACCAAGCTCAGGTCAAAGACGACTCTGGACGCCACTAACAAAAGCTATGCCGTACTGAATCACTTCAAAGAGGATGAGCAAACCCGTTTTCGTGGCGTGCGTATCGAAGTGGGTGAAGGCGAGAATACAGTCTCGGTGCGTTTCCAAGAGCGTGCCGTCACAGCCTCTGAAATGGAGATAGCTCTCAACGCCATACGGCAGATCGTTAACGACGATAACGCTAACGTGACCATTCGAATCGCTAGTGGCGCAGACTTTATTAACGGATATGAAGCCAAAGAATTTGCCCGTCTAGCCGGTGTTGAACTTAAACCAGAAAGTGTTGTGCAAGGAAGCGAATAATCATGGAATTGGCACAACAAAACACCGAGGGTAACACCATGAGCCAGCGAACAAAGGTGTCAGGCACCGGACCGCGTCCGACTGAAGGATTCGGTGTTCCCATGACCGAAACCAACCCGCATTGTTTTCTTGTGCGCGTACCCAAGAGCAACAGTGGGGCCGTAGAAATTGTGGAAAATCTCGGCGTGAAGTCTAAAGATGACAGCGGTGAGGAAATTGTGCGGGTTATTTTGGATCGCCCTCGCTGGACGGCGATCCGTCAAGAAGTTCAGCGTATTTTCAACAATCGCCTGAAAGAGCACAAGCTGGCCACGAGCCGTTGGAAAGTAGGCGAAAACCCGGTGGATCGTCTTCTCGGCAAAGAGCTCTGCGTGCTGGCCTGGGCTGTCGAAAAGATGGATGAAGAGAATATCCCCGTGGCAGTTCGTAATTGGATGGCCTTTCGTCCTGAAGAGCGCTGGTGGCTGTTCAGTATGACGGCGATGAGTACCGGACTTTACTACGAGGGCGATAAGGGTTGGCGTGTAGCGCTTAGACATGCCTTGGGGGATGTGCCACAACATGAGCTATTCAAACCTCGCGGGGTAAAAAAGCGGCCTGCTGATCACGCGGAGCTGCCGCCTGACCTCTTTAGCCAAGACACGAACAAAGAGTGAGTTCTATGGATGCTACGTCGCAATCGAAGAAGGCGGAGTTAGTGCCCTTTGCTTTGAAGGATGCGCCCGCTTTGATTGAAAAAGCTTTCCCCGCTTCGAAGGTTTCGTTTGAGGCTCAACGAGAGAGGAAATCCGTTCAGAGCCAGACTATTACCGGTCTCGGGTCCTATTGGAAGGGGCGTAAGCCACTGCTGCTGGTTCGAGCGATAGTACTGGGCAGTCTTTTACCTCAGACGGAGGATGCGGAGCTGGATCTTGCCATTTTCGAGGCGCTGATGAGCTTTGATCTCACCGGTCTAGCTCGGCGTGCGGCTGCCCAAGATCCCCTTCATCCACATGATATTGCGAATTCGATCACCTTGGCATCTCCTTGGGACTACTTTCAGTTCATCATGCGCGATGAAAACGTCGATCCGCAGTTCATAGAATCTAAGAAGTTCCCGCTAGATGCGGATGAACTCGGGATTCGTATCAAGTGGCTTGATGGGCGAAACCTTGATGCTAAAGCGGAAGTTTATCGTGCCATTTTAAGTCACTACGCCTCTTATGAGGCCCGCTCGCTGCTGGGGAAGCGCCCGGAAGAGGTCGATGAGGGTTGGTTGCTTTCTCCAATTTGGCCACTTGTCAACAAAGTCTATGCGAAGTTTGGGGTTCACGCACACAGCATCCACGATCTCGTGGCTCAGTTCGGGTACTTGAGGTTCGGCAGGGCAGTTAACGTTGGCGATGTATTTTCAGGGGGGGGCTCTATTCCGTTTGAGGCAGCCCGAATGGGCTGCGGCGTTTACGCTTCAGACCTTAACCCAATCGCATGCATGCTGACCTGGGGTACCTTGAATATTATTGGCGCCGGTGTCGAAGAGCGCGAGCGCATCGACGAGATCCAGGACCAGGTTGTCAAATCGGTCGAGGACCGCATTAACGAGATGGGCATCGAGCATGATCGCCACGGAAATAGGGCAAAAGCCTTCCTCTACTGCTTAGAAACACAATGTCCCGAAACTGGCTGGATCGTTCCGCTGTCGCCTACATGGGTGGTCTCCAAATCCAGAAAGGTGGTAGCTAAGTTGATTCCGGACGAGGCTGCTAAGCGATTTGATATTGAAATTGTCTCGGGGGTGTCTAAAGAAGAAATGGCCATAGCAGAAAAAGGCACGCTTCAAAATGGCCATCTCGTTTACGAGCTCCAGGGCAAAACCTATCAGGTTGCCATAAAGACCATCCGGGGGGATTACCGAGGTCGGACTGGGTCCGGTAACAAGCTAAGGCCTTGGGAAAAAGAAGACTTTAGGCCCCGCTGTGATGATGTATTCCAGGAGCGCCTCTATGCCATCCAGTGGATCAAGGCGGATACTGTCAATAGTGGTCGCCCGTCAACTTATTTCGACTCTGTAAGTGAGGACGACCTAGAGAGAGAGCGAGCGGTCATCCAATATGTGTCCGATCACCTAGAGGCTTGGCAGAAGCAGGGTGTCGTGCCGGACATGGCCATTGAGGGCGGCGATGAAACCTCTCGCCTAAGGCGAGAACGCGGCTGGACTCATTGGCACCATTTGTTCGCGCCTCGCCAGATCCTTATTGCTGCGATCACGCGTGAGGAAATAAACAAGCTACCCGAGAAAGATCAAGCGCCGATGATGTTGTCGCTGGCCAAAATGTTGGACTGGTCAAGCAAGCTCTGTCGTTACGGGACGGGGGCTGCTCGGGAGTCGATTACGCAGACATTCTACAACCAAGCCTACAACACGAATTTTTTCTACGGCGTTCGATCATTCTTTACTGGGCAGAACTATCTTTACTTGACCAAATCGCACCACCCGGTTCAGTCCAAGGCGGAAGTACAAAATATACCAGCGAGCCAGGTTACGACTGAATGCGACCTCTGGGTTACTGATCCACCCTACGCCGATGCAGTCAGCTACCACGAAATATCCGAATTCTTCATCGCATGGCTCAGAAAGGGTATGCCTGAACCTTTTGATAGCTGGGCAAAAGACTCGAAACGCTCTATCGCCATCAAAGGCTCTGATGATGATTTCCGGCGCGGCATGGTACAAGCATATAAGGCGATGAGAGATCACATGCCGGACAATGGCCTGCAGTGTGTGATGTTTACCCATCAGGATACCGGAGTCTGGTCGGACATGGTGGGCATCTTCTGGGCAGCAGGCTTACAGGTTGTCGGAGCCTGGTACATAGCTACTGAGACATCCTCGGAATTAAAGAAGGGTGGGTATGTGCAGGGCACGGTCATTCTAATGCTGCGTAAGCGCCCCGAAGGTGACCGTAAAGGCTTCACGCGCCGAATATATCCGGCTGTTCATAAAGAAGTCGAAAACCAGATTGAGGAAATGCTCCACCTAAACCAGCGGGTTGAAGATCACACGGGCGAGCCTGTGTTTAACGATGCTGATTTGCAAATGGCCGGTTACGCTGCCGCCCTTAAAGTGCTGACGTCCTACACGGAGATCGGCGGCGAGGATGTGACCACATTTGCTCTACGCCCGCGTCAGAGAGGCGAAAAAACCGTTGTCGACGATATTGTCCAGCAGGCATCCGAAACTGCGAATAGCTTGCTGGTGCCAGATGGGCTTAAACGTGACACTTGGCAATCGATCAACGGTATCCAACGCTTCTACCTGAGGCTGCTCGACATCGAGACGACTGGCGCCAGCAAGCTCGACAACTACCAGAATTTTGCTAAAGCTTTCCGAGTGGAGGACTACACTCGGGTTATGGCAAGCACGGCGGCAAACAGCGCTAAGCTGAAGCAAGTTGAAGAAATGACGTCCCGTGATCTGATGGATACGACGGAGTTAGGGGCGACGCACCTCGGGCATTTGATGGTAGCGATTCAGCAGTTGCTAAACGATGTTGATATCAAAGTAGTCGTTAACCAATTAGTTAGCGATCTGCCGGATTACTTTGAGAGGCGAGGAGAGCTCATCGATATGACACGTTTCCTGGCCCTCAAGGCGACTAACGAAGATGTGCGCCACTGGGCTGAGGTTCTTGGCGACCGGATTGCTAACGAGCAGCTGGCATAGGAGATGTCTAAGTGTCCCTCTACCCTATGTCGATGACCTCAGGCACGCAGTCCTCAGGTATTACTCGGCTATCTTCTCGCACGCACGCGCTAGATGAGTCCTTTTTGACTAAGTATTTGGAGGGGGCTACCCGCTACCGTCGTATTGCGGGGTATTTTACCTCTTCGATGTTTGAGGTGGCCGGGGAAGCGATTATGAACATTCCTCGCGTGGAGATTGTTTGTAATGCGGATGTTCAGCCCGAGGATTTACGAGTGGCCAAGGTCGCTCAAGCCAAGCTCATGGGTAAATGGAACGAGCACTCTGATCTCGAAACCGATGCTCTGTTTAATCGAAAGCGCTACCAACAGTTGGCAGATTTCCTGACGCGAGGCCACACCATCAAAGTGGCACCGTCAAGTAACTGCGGTTTTGTTCATGGCAAGGCCGGTATTATCGATTTGGCAGACGGTCGCAAGATCGGTTTTATCGGTTCTATGAATGAGACGTCCTCTGGCTGGCGCCATCATTACGAAATCCTGTGGGCGGATGAAAGCCCAGAAGGAGTCGCTTGGATAGAGGCCGAGTTCGACTATCTCTGGCGGAACTCCGCCTTTTTACCCGACGCCGTTACCAACGAGATCCGCCGGCGAACAAA
>NZ_DDOI01000108.1:41801-44926 GCF_002341575.1 Marinobacter sp. UBA2498
CGGCGAACAAAACGACACGAAGTTAGCCTGCCGGAGATAGAAAAACCCGAGCAAGTGGCTCCAGCTGCCTTAGTGGAGTCGCCGATGTACCGAGAGGGCTTTACGCTACAGCCTTGGCAGCAAGGCTTCGTGACGGAAACCCTGAAACACTATCGCGCCTATGGGGTAGTCCGCTTACTGCTAGCCGATGAGGTTGGGTTGGGGAAAACGCTGTCCATGGCTACTGCTGCACTGACCTTATCCTTATTGGAAGAACAGGAAGGAAAGGCCCGGCCGACGGTTATTTTTGCCCCAGCAACACTCTGTGAGCAGTGGCAAACCGAGCTTATTGATAAGCTCGGTATTCCCACCGCTCGATGGAGTACTTTGCACAAAGGGTGGCTGAATTCACAAGGCATGCTGATTTCCGGCACAGGGACCCACAATATCACGGAGTGTCCATTACGTATTGGGATAATCTCGACCGGCCTCATGGTGAGGGACTCCGACGAAAAGCAGCGTCTTCTGGATCGTCGTGGAGAATATGGTCTGGTCGTGCTTGATGAGGCTCACAAAGCTCGCACGATGGTTGCGCCGGGCTCCGCTCCAGATAAGGACAACAAACTTCTCTCTTTCATGAAGAAGATTGCGGGGCAAGCTAAACACGTCATCCTGGGTACAGCGACACCGATCCAAACCCGTCGCGAAGATCTGTGGGACGCCATGCGAATTTTACATCAGGGTAAAGGCCGCTTTGTTCTCGGGGAAGGTTTGTCGCGCTGGCATCACCCATCTGAAGTGGTCGATTTGCTATCGGGTGTTGCTCATATAGGTCAAGCCGAAAAGGCATGGGCATTCGTGAAGACACCACTACCACCGGTTGAAGCAACCAACGAACCCAAGGCTCGGCAGCTCTATAACCTGATTCGAAGCGAGTTAGGTCTGAGTGAAGATACCTTTTACTGTGATCCGCCACTGGTAACGCTGGATGAAGATATCCAGGACGTGCTTCAGGATGCCCTGGACGAAGAGGTGAATGGCGCCAGCTTCTTCCAACGCGAGAACCCCTTCGTTCGGCATATCGTTTTGCGTAAACGCTCAAGCCTCGAAAATGCAGGGCTATTGCCGCGTATCGCCGTGGATATTCATCCGGATATCGCCCGTGTCGGCGACGAGCATGGCTTTAGAGGGCTTTTTGACGGCATTGGCCTGCGTGTTGATGACGACTACCGTGTGGCTTACGAGGCCGCTCAGGACTTTGGAAAAGCGTTGGCATCACGAGGACGGGGGAGTGGCTTCATGAAGAACCTCATGGAGCAGCGCATCTGTAGCAGCATACATGCCGGCATCAGTACAGCGCGTAAGCTCTTGGAGGGCGATGTCATTGCGGACGAAGAGGATGAACAAGAGGCTTTTGCTCAGATCGATACCGGTTCTGGTGCTGAAATTGAGGCACTAGAAACCCTGATCGCTCGACTGGGTGAAGTCCGCGAGGATCCGAAGCTCAATGCGATTCAGTTCTATCTTGACAGTGAAGGCTGGCTGGCACTTGGCTGCATTGTCTTTAGCCAATACTACGACACCGCAGCTTGGGTAGCCCGCTCACTGGCGGCTCGTTACCCGGATGAGCCAATAGGGCTTTACGCCGGGGCCGGCAAGAGTCGCCTGTTCCTGGATGGAAATAGCGTGTCTGCAGAGCGGGAAAATCTTAAGCTGATGGTTGCAGAGCGCAAAATAAGACTGATGATTGCAACCGATGCTGCCTGCGAGGGATTGAACCTTCAAACCCTTGGCACCCTGATTAATGTTGATTTGCCATGGAACCCTACCAAGCTGGAACAGCGAATCGGGCGCATCAAGCGATTTGGTCAGACGCGGGATCGTGTCGACATGCTTAACCTGGTAAATCACGGGACAGTGGACGAGCGTGTCTATGAGCGTCTATCTGAGAGGATGCGGGATCGCTTCGATTTATTTGGCGCACTACCCGATACGATCAAGGATGAGTGGATCGACAATATCGAAGATCTGGGCGAAGAAATGGACAAGTATATTGACGCCCAGAAACGCGAGACTGGGTTCGATATTCGTTATAACGCAACCTTGGAGCCGGATGACGATACTTGGAGCGAGTGCTCAAAAGTCCTGTCTCGCCGCGATTTCCGGGATTTAATGTCGCGTAGCTGGAATGGAAAGCGCTCGACGACAGATCAATCCCAGTCAGAACTGATTTAGGTAAACTGAGAATTTTTATTATCTAAGCCATAGATGATTACAGGAACGTTAGCTTTTTATATTTTTAAAAAGTATTTCTCAGTTTTAAATAGAGAAATAAGTACGGATTATTAATTAAAATGAAAAAACCATTCGAAAATGGCGCAATCCAAATCCCACTCTACCATGGAACGACAAGTTTGTTTGTCGATTCGATAAAGGAATATGGTCTCGGAGGGTTGAACCCGGTAGAGGAATTGGATCTAGTTTCAATTTATCGTGCGTTGTTTGAAGTGGCTGATAAAAAGTTTCGAGGCGCTAGTTCATGGGAGAAAGTAAGAAAAAAAGCATCTTATATAGCTTATCAGAAAAATTCTAATGACGGATTAAATTACAATTTTCGACACGGCAACGTTTATCTTACACCAATTCGAAAAATTGCATTTGACTACGCAAGCATCAATGAGGGGTCAGAACTTCTCGGTTATTTAAAAGGATTAGCTTTATATTTAATACGCCAGAAAGAGCATGAAGAGGTCAATGATATCCTCCCGATGAAAGTCGCAAGCATTCTCTCCAAATCCTATCAGCCTGTTTTATTAAAATTGGAGTCAGTTTGTTTGACCGAAATTGAGCCTGAAAATGGTATGGATAAAGATTACCTGATTTCACTTTGGCAAAATTTTTATGAAACGGGGACTATAGACAAAGGACTAACAAACTGGAAGCTCACGAATCCTTTGCCGTGGGGTAGAATTGAGTTGCTCGGATATTAACTTTGCCTCATTTTTCGAAGCAAGATGAGGCGAACGTCCTGCAATTGAGGGTTTGGTGATGTGCTTAATCTCTCAAGAAGTGGTGGAAGATCTAATTCTTGATCGCACCCAGCTCATTAGTGGCTGCGTAGTATTATCGACGGATTTTGCTGATAT
>NZ_DDOI01000108.1:45005-63622 GCF_002341575.1 Marinobacter sp. UBA2498
GCTCTTGAATCTTTAGCAAAGAATGAAAAGCTCGCTCAGATTGGTGAAGTGGTTTTTGCAAAAGTGCGGCTTAACCGAATAACCGGTGATGTCATGCTCGATTCGGACGGCGGTTTCGATTGTGTCGCAAAAGAGGCGTTAACTCGGCTAGGCATTACCTGGGAGTCGAGTTCTGCTGAGAATGCCTATCGCCGTGGTGAAAAGCATGTTCCAGCGCGATGTGTTGTGCGTGTTCTCAAAGGGGATCCACCGAGTCTCTCGTTTAAAGGACATCGATTGTTATATGAAAATTGGTTGTGAAGATTAGTTATTGAACAAGCTGCTGATTTTCAAAGGATCCTTTAAAGTTTTCGCCTGAAAGCTAGGCAGGTTAGGCTGTGAGAAGTTAATAGGTAAGCTTTAATATGCAGAATACTGCCCCTTCCACCAGGTCATGACCAAATCGAAATTTGCTATCCAGGGATTGTTCGGGACAAGCTTTCTATTAGTAGCGATTAGTAAAAATTCCTACTAATCGCTAATTTTATCGAATTATCAAAGGGATATTGGGTGCCTCCTCCGAGGCCTTGCCACCTTGAGCTGCTAAGCGCTGTGAGATATGAGCGGTTTCTCGGTACTTTGTAAGCATGCCTGCCACCCGGCAAGGGAGCATGGAATGGAGCCCAAATGTGAGAATTAGAGAAACCGAACCAGGGTGTCGATCATGATTAGGAAGACTGACGCTCGATCAGCGTATGACGAACTATTAGAGCGAGCTGCTCAGGTGTTTGGCTCGCGGCAAGTCGCAGAGGAATGGATGCATAGTCCGGTCAAAGCCTTATGTAACCAGTCTCCAGCCTGCGCAATTATCCACGATCGTGCGCAAGTGGAGGCAGTGCTCAAAAAGATTGAGGCTGGCGACTTCTCCTGATCAAGTGGGCAAATCCATTGGATCTGAGTTAACGATGATGAGAAAAGAGTCAGGCAGCAGGGCAATGCCTGGTTAACGACAGGGGCGCACTTTTACGGATGCTTTCGGATGCACTTTTAGTCTTAGCTATGACTGATTTGCGGATGCACTAAGTGCAACCGTAAAATCACGGTTGACGTGAGTTGTTCTGGGACTATAATGCGCAACCATCTTCACGCCTTAACGTGCTTCTAGCATAGTCCGGCGGTAGATAGATGTACCTTTGCTGGATATATGAACTGGGTCAGTAGCTCAGTCAGTCAGTTGGCTGACTAAGTTTCTAGTACATATATGGGTTCGAGTCCTGCCGGGCGCGCCAATCTATTGCCGGTTTGGTTCGTGCCGGTACCGCTGGCACAGTGAAGTTAAGTTTTATGCCTGAGGGCATGTCCTGATGTGGTGGACGTAGCTCAGTTGGTAGAGCTCAGGATTGTGACTCCTGCGGTCGAGGGTTCGAACCCCTTCGTCCACCCCACTTTTTCCCTGTCATTCATTCGAAGCTCGGGAGCGGATTTCGCACTCGAACCAGACGTGTGAATGGCTGCAGTCGAGCCGCCTTTGGTGGTAGCTGCGTTGACGTTTTGGTTGGTTTTTCGCGGATGTGGCGGAACTGGTAGACGCGCCAGATTTAGGTTCTGGTACCGAGAGGTGTGGGGGTTCGATTCCCTCCATCCGCACCATTTATAAAGCCTCTCAGGCATTCCTGAGAGGCTTTTTTTTGGTCGCCGATTCTGTGGCAGCCTTTCGAGCAAATCCAAGCGCCCGAAGGCGCTTGTATATCGGAGGATCAATAGGCAGCCACGGAACCATCGCTACGTGGGTCGGCGGCACCTTCGATAATACCGTCGGTCTTGAGTACCAGGGCACCTGCATGGCCCATGGTATCGCTGAACGCCTCTCCAATCTCTTCCACGTCGTGCCCGGCTGCTTTCAGTCGCTTGATGAGTTCGGGGTCAAAGCGGTTCTCAAACTTCAGGGTTGTTGTAGTGTCTCCCCAGGTGCGGCCAAGTAGCCAGCGAGGCGCTGTTACCGCCTGCTGCAGTGGCTGATTGAACATGCCATACCGGCTGAATACCATGGCCTGGGTTTGTGGCTGTCCCTCTCCCCCCATCGTTCCGTAGCTCATAATGCGGCCATCATCGAAATGCGCCAGCGCAGGGTTCAAGGTGTGAAAGGGCTTGCGGCCGGGTTCCAGAGCCTGGAGCGCGGTTGGATCCAGTGAAAAACTGATGCCACGGTTTTGCCAGTTTACACCGGTATCCTTGAGTACCACGCCTGATCCAAACTCCCAGAAAATGCTCTGGATGAAGCTGACAGCTCGTCCTTCGGAATCAATACAGCCCATCCAGATGGTATCGCCGGGTTTGGCAGGATCAGGCCAGGGTAGTGCCTTTTGATGATCAATGTTGGCAGCCAGTGCAGCAAGTCTCTCAGGTGTCAGGTAGTCGCTGGGTGTTTCCGGCAGCCGATCAGGGTCCGTTACAACGCGATCCCTTACCCGGAATGCCTGCTTGGTGGATTCGACAAGGCCATGAATATAGTCGAACCCTTCCGCCTCACTGACGCCCAATTGGTCGAAAACCCCGAGAATCATCAGTGACGCCAGGCCCTGGGTAGGTGGTGGCAGGTTAAAAATCCGGGCGCCACGGAGTTTGGTTTGCAGCGGTTCAACCTGTAAAGCCCGGTAGGCGGCCAGATCCTCTGCCGTTATCGGGCTCCCAAGCTTTGAGAGTTCATCCCCCATAGCCTTGCCAAGCTCGCCGCGGTAAAAGTCGTCGAGGCCAACTCTGGCGAGCTGTTCCAGCGTTGAGGCTAGTGCAAGTTGCTTCATTCGGGTGCCAGCCGCTGGCACCTTGCCGCCCGGGGCGAATGCATCGAAGAAGCCCGGTGCGTCTTTCATCTGGTGGGCTTTTTCTGCAGTCAGCCTGGCCTGGCTTTCGGTGACTACAATCCCTGTTTTGGCCTGTTCAATGGCCGGGGCCAGCAATCGTGAAACCGGTAGCGCCTTGCCCCAGGACGCTGAAACTGCCAGTGCCTTCTGCCATCCGGCGATGGTGCCGGCACTGGTCAACGCTGCGAGGGGGCCGCGGGAAGGAATCTGATCATGGCCTTGATAAAAGTCGAGAGTAGCGGCTTTCGCGGCCTGCCCGCAGGCATCGATGGCGACCGGTGGTTTCCCCGGTTCGTGAATGAGCCAGAAACCATCACCACCGATAGAGTTCATATGGGGATAGACCGTGGCAATGGAAGCCGCAGCAGCCACCATCGCTTCCACGGCGTTACCGCCTTCTTTGAGGACGTCCCGACCGGCGAGAGCGGCCTGGTGGTGGGGTGCGACAAACATTCCGTTTGTTGAGTAGACGGTTTTAAGCATCTTTTATTGTCTCCGGGTGTAAGTGGCGGTCACACGCTGATTGGTTAACGACAGAGTAACGGCCTTAGCCGATGATGCCGTAGAACATTCGCAGTGACGTGATAAACAGAAATAGTGCGAAGAGCTGTTTCAGTAACTTGCCATTGATAGCGTGGGCAATTCTGGCGCCCACAGGTGCCATCAGCATGGTTGCCGGTACGATCAACGCGAGCCCGATCAGGTTCACATAGCCGAGAGTCAGCGGTGGCCGTGCCTCCACACCCATACCGTTGAAGAGAAATGCCAGTGCACCAGGTACGCTGATCACAAACCCCAGCGCGGCGCCCGTACCAACGGCATTGATCATGGGAACACGCAAGGCACTCAGGATCGGCACGCTCAAGGTGCCGCCACCGATACCCATTAGAGTGGAAATGCCCCCGATAAATACGCCGAGAGCTCCGGAGCCTGCCGGGCCGGGCAGTCCGTTGCCGATGCTGAAACCTTCTTTTTTGAACGCCATATTGAGCGCCACCAGAAGCGCCATAACGGCAAAGATGGCGGTCAGTACCTGCCCATTCAAAATGCCACTGAGAATCGCACCGATACCGACACCGATGACCACGCCGGGAATCAGTTTTTTCAGAATGCTCGGATCCAGGCTCCCCCGGTTATAGTGGGATCGGGACGATATGATGGATGTCGGAATGATCGTAGCCAGTGAGGTTCCTACCGCAACATGCATGCGCACCGCCTCGTCGATACCGAGGAAAGTGAACAGGTGATAAAGCACAGGGACAATGACGATGCCGCCACCGACGCCGAGCAATCCGGCCATCAGGCCGGCAATGATCCCGGTGACCATGAGAGAAAGAGCCAGGCCGATCAGCCAGCCGGCAGAGTAATCAGCAAAAAAATCCATGAGTATGATCCTGATTGAATGGTGCTACCAGCCGATGGCTTCCGGGAGCCAGGTGACCAGCGACGGGAATTGGAAGAGTACTACGAGTGCCAGAAGTTGCAATGCCACAAAGGGTAGCGCGCCAACATAGATATCCCGGGTCGTGATGCCCTTGGGCGCGACTCCCTTAAGGAAAAACAGGGCCCAGCCAAAGGGTGGTGTCAGGAAGGACATCTGCAGGTTCATGGCGACCATGATCGCCAGCCAGACCATGTCAGTGCCATAATTCATGAACACGGGCAGGAACATGGGCAAGGCGATGTAGGATATTTCAATCCATTCCAGGAAAAAGCCCAACACGAACAGCAATGCCATCAGGAACAGGATTGCTCCGAATTCCCCGCCTGGCAGCATTTCAAACAGCGCATGTACCATGTTTTCTCCACCAAGGCCACGGAAAGCCAGGGCAAAGGGCTGCGCGCAGAGCAGGATGAAGAACACCATTGCGGAGATCACCAGTGTTCCATGCAGGGTTTCTTTCAGGAGTGCTGGAGTCATTCGTTTGGTGGCGATGGCGATCAGCAAGGCCCCCAATGCCCCCATTGACGCCGCCTCTGTCGGCGCAGCAATACCACCTACGATCGATCCAAGCACGGCGATGACCAGGAGCAGTGGTGGCATCACATGGGCCATCAGGTCTTTGGCAAGTTGGCGCCCACTGGTCTGTGCCCGCTCTTCCTGAGGAATGGCCGGAACCATGTCTTTCTTGAAGACCCCGAGCAACAGCAGGTATGCGATGTAGATCGCCGCCAGGATGAGCCCGGGAATAAAGGCTGCAGCGAAGAGGGCACCGACGGATTCGCCGACGATGTCTGAAAGCAGAATCAGCACGAGGCTCGGCGGAATTATCTGCCCCAGGGTTCCTGAAGCGCAGATGGTGCCACAGGAGACGCTTGGCGAGTAGCCTCTGCGCATCAGGACCGGCAGGGTCAACAGTCCGACCGTCACGACGGTAGCACCGACGATGCCGGTGGACGCGCCCATCAGTACTCCAACCAGGATAATCGCCAGGCCCATGCCGCCGTTAACACCACCCATCGCCTTCCCGATGGTTTCCAGCATGTTTTCAGCAACCTTGGACTTCTCCAGCATTACCCCCATAAATACAAACAATGGGATAGCCAGCAGGGTGTAGTTGGTTACCACGCCATAGAGGCGCGCGGGCATGAGGCTGAAAAGAGTGCTACCGAATCCCAGATAGCCGGCCACGAATCCAGAGACTGCTAGCGAAATAGCGACAGGAATACCAATAATCATCAGCCCCAGGAAGCCGACGATCATTCCGATGACTAGCCATTCGTTACCCACCATCACGCAGTCTCCGTGTTGAGTGACTCAGGAAGCTCGACTGGATCTTCCGGCTCGAAAAACTGCACCAGGCCGCGCAGCATGTCGGCAACACCCTGAATGACCAGTAAAAAGAAACCGAGGGGAATAAACGCTTTTAACAGATACCGCATGCCTAAACCGCCGGGATCCGGCGAGCCTTCGCCAAGTTGATAGGAGTGACTGACGTAGTTGAGAGCAAGCCAGGCAATGATTGCACCGATAGCTACGGTCAGCAGGGACGCCACAACGTCAACGACAGCCTGGCCTCGAACTGAAAAGCGTTCGTAGAGGAAATCGATCCTGACGTCCGCTCGATGTTTCATCGAGTAAGCCAGCCCCAGCAGGGCAATGGGGGATACCAGGTGCCATTCCAGTTCCTGCAGCGACACCGGGCCTATAGAAAACAGGTACCGCAAGATCACATTGGTCGCTACCAGCAGAACGAGGACCAGCACGCAAAACCGTGCCAGCCCTCCCATTTGTTCCACCAGCCATTCGAGACCCTTGATTGCCGTTCTCATGGCTGAACTCCAGGTTACATATTCAACAGGGGTTTTTCGCTCAGAGCTGCCCAGGATGCATGCTTATCCTTGAAGGCCATGTAGGCGTCGTATACTTTCTTGGTCTGCGCGTCTGCATTTGCCATGGTGAGCAGGGTGTCGGCAGTGACTTCCTTGAGACGGCTGACAATCGGGGCGGGCAGTGGCTTGGCGATGACACCCTCGTTCTGGACGAGATCTGTCAGCGCATCGGCATTGTTGGCTTCTGACCAGGACAGGCTTTCAAGTACGGAGGCCTGGGCCGCCATCTGAATGATCATCTGAAGGTCCTTGGGCATGCTGTCCCATACCTTTTTGTTGATCAGCAGTTCAGTGACGTTTGTGGGTTCATGCCAGCCGGTCGTGTAGTAATTCTTGGCAGCTTTGTGCAGACCCAGGCGACGATCCTGATAAGGGCCGACAAACTCGGCAGCGTCAATGACACCCCGTTCCAGAGCGGGGAAAATTTCGCCGCCCGGCAGCAAACGTACGGTAACGCCCAGTTCGCTATAGACCTTTCCAGCGAGACCCGGAATACGCATCTTCAGGCCTTCCAGGTCAGACACCGTTTCAATCGGATCGCGGAACCAGCCGGTCATCTGGACACCGGTGTTGCCCATCGGGAAAGCGACAAGTCCGTACGGCTCATAAAGCTCGTGCCACAGTTTGAGTCCGCCTCCCTGATACAGCCAGGCCATCATGCCCTGTGTATTCAGGCCGAAGGGCACGGTGGTGAAAAATTGGGCGGCAGGAATTTTGCCGGCCCAGAAATAGGCGTTTGCGGCATTCATTTCCACGGTGCCCTGCGACACGGCGTCAAAGCCTTCGAGCGCGGGGATCAGTTCGCCTGCGGCAAAGTGGGAAATATTCAGTCGCCCACCCGACATCTCTCCGACCTTCTTGCAAAAATCCATCGGACTTCCCGGACCCTGCACATAAAAGGGGGAGCCAGGCGGGTAGGCGTTGGTCATTTTCAGATTGAACGACTCTTTCGAAGCTGCTGCGTTAGCCAAAGCAGGTGCCGCAACAGCGATTCCCGCGGTGGTTGAAGCCAGGGCAGCGCCAAGGAATTTTCTCCGGTTAATGGTCATTGCAGATTCTCCGTTTTTCGGTTGCCGGTTTTGCAAGGCACGTTCATTTTTGGTTCGCTGTAACTGTCTGCAGATAGCGTACCAATTTCGGATAATCCGCAAATAATTGAAAAATAGAAGAAAAAAATGGGTTCTGGTCTGATCCGCCTTGGTGCGACGTTGGTCCAAAGTTGGGCGGTGGAGCTGCAGGAGTTGCAGGTTTAATTCTCCAAATAGCAGCGCTTCAAGTGTTTTTAAGTGCAAATGCCACCTAGTTACGCGTTCCGCCTGACATTCGTCAGCCAATCAGAACGAAACGCGTCCGTTGTCAGCTCCGCACACTTTTGGCACTTCAGCCCGAATTTAAGGCATGAATTGTCTTGCCGGCAGTGGAATCAGAGTCGTGCGCCACCACGGCGGTGTTTCACACGTTTCAAAAGGGAGCTGGAGGCCACGGACAGGATCTGGGGATTGGAGAAAAGATGGGTGGATACAAAGGCGTGGAAGGTTTCAGTGCTGTCGGTAAGGGTATGGATGTGAAGACTTTGCAAGTCGGTCATTATGTACAGGCTCACCACTTCAGGTTTCGATGCCAGGTCCTCTGCAATATCTTCTATCGCATTGGGAGCGACTTTCAGGTCAATAAAGCTTGATACCGTCTTACCGAGCTTCTCTGGATTTATGACCGCAGTGAACTGTTCGATCAGGCCAGACTCAATCATCGCCTGCACCCGATCACGGGCATGAGTCCGGGAGATATTGAGCTGGCGGGCAATATCGGCAAAGGAGGCTCTTCCGTCTTTTATAAGCAGGTTGAGCAAGGCGGTATCCAGATTGTTCAAAGTCGTTTTAATCCGCAAATAAAATTGAAATTAGTCCGTTCTTCGCAAGAATACCATTTTTCGTTTCGTGCTGTGATCTTGCTGAATCGAGAGAATGCTATGGCCTTGGCAGTTGCGATTCTCTCCGCGGGCCAAACCATGATAAACTACCGGCTTTTAATTTTCGGTCCTTTTCCGGGAATCTCCCTTGGACCGGACTTTTAGGTTTAATTTCATTCACATACCGAACCTGTAATTTGAGGATCTTCCATGCAAGTGTCTGTTGAAACGACCTCCAACATCGAGCGTCGAATGACGATTGGTGTGCCCGCCCAGGAAATCGACCAGGCGGTCCAGAAACGCCTGCAGGAAACAGCGCGTACCGTGCGCCTGAACGGTTTCCGTCCGGGTAAGGTGCCCATGAGCGTCGTCAAGCGTCGTTTCGGTGACAGCGTCCGCCAGGAAATCGTTGGCGAGGTTATGCGCGACAACTACATCAAGGCACTGCAGGAACAGGATATCAACCCGGCAGGTTGGCCGAAGTTCGAGCCAAAGACCATGGAAGAGGGCAAAGACCTTGAATTTGTCGCCATCTTCGAAGTGCTGCCGGAAATCGAGCTGGGCGATCTCAGCAAGATTTCAGTCGAGAAGCTGACTTCCGAGATTACCGACAAAGATGTCGACAACATGATCGACAACCTGCGTCGTCAGCAGGCCACCATGAAGGAAGTCAAGCGCAAGTCCAAGAACAAGGACGTGCTGACCATTGACTTCAAAGGTTTTATCGACGGTGAAGAATTCGAAGGCGGAGCCGCTGAGGGCCATCGTCTGACTCTGGGCTCCGGCCAGATGATTCCGGGCTTTGAGAAGGCCATCGTTGGTGGTAAGGCCGGCGAAGACATGGAAATCGAGGTTACCTTCCCGGAGGATTACCACAACGAAGATCTGGCGGGTAAGCCGGCCAAGTTCGAGATCAAGATTCACAAGGTTGAAGAGCCGCAGTTGCCGGAACTCGACACCGAATTCTTCAAGAAGTTCGGTATTGATGCCGAAGACGAAGCGACTTTCCGCGAAGAAGTCAAAAAGAACATGGAGCGCGAGCTCAAGCAGGCGGTTTCCAACAAGGTCAAGAACGACGTTGTTGACGGTCTGCTGGAAACCACTGAGCTGGATATTCCGGCTGCCCTGGTTGATCAGGAAATCGATCGTCTCCGTCAGGACGCCGTCCAGCGTTTCGGCGGCCAGATTGATCCGCAGCAGCTGCCCAAGGAAATTTTCCAGGAGCAGGCTGAGCGCCGCGTGAAGACTGGCCTGCTGTTCCAGGAAGTGGTCAAGAAAAACGACCTGAAAGCCGACCCGGCCAAGGTAGACGAAAAGATCCAGGAGATCGCGTCTACGTATGAACAGCCAGAAGAAGTGGTTGCACACTTCAACAGCAACCCGGAGCAGAAGTCTCAGATCGAGTCTTCAGTCCTGGAAGATGCAGTTGTTGACCACGTGCTGGAGCAGGCCCAGGTCAAAGAAAAGAAAGTCAAATATGAAGAGGCCGTTCAGGCCGGTCAGCCCCAGCGCTGATTTTGCCCGGGATCGGAGTAGAAAGCCGGTCCCGAAGGCCGACCCCTGAGAACAGCCGGCATGCCCGGCTGTTTTCATCTGGGGCCGCTGCTGGCAAAGTATGGGGTGCAACTTTATTGAAACTGCCGTGGCGCGAGTCCACGACCCATTGTCCATAAGGAGTTCAGGCGCATCATGACGCAGAAACCAATTGATGGTCCCGCAATGGTTACCAATTCCGGACTGGTACCGATTGTTATCGAGCAGACAGCTCGCGGCGAGCGGTCGTTCGACATTTATTCCCGTCTGCTCAAGGAGCGGGTGATCTTCATGGTGGGTCCGGTTGAGGACCACATGGCGAATCTGATTGTGGCCCAGCTCCTGTTCCTCGAGTCTGAAAACCCGGACAAGGATATTCACCTCTATATCAACAGCCCCGGCGGCTCGGTAACTGCAGGTATGTCTATCTACGACACCATGCAGTTTATCAAGCCGGATGTAGCCACACTTTGTGTTGGCCAGGCGGCCAGCATGGGTGCCTTCCTTTTGGCGGGCGGTGCTGCCGGGAAGCGGGCGTGTCTGCCGAACTCCCGAGTGATGATCCACCAGCCGCTGGGTGGCTATCAGGGTCAGGCAACGGATATCGAGATTCACACCCGTGAAATCCTGAAGATTCGTCATACCCTGAATTCGATCCTGGCCCATCACACCGGTCAGGATCTGGAGACTATCGCCAAGGATACGGACCGTGACAACTTCATGGATCCGGCTCAGGCGAAAGAGTATGGGCTGATCGATTCAATACTTGATAAGCGCGTACCGAATAAATAATACTGGAAGTAATCGCATCATACTTGGCCGGCGTATCAGGCAGTGACGCCGGCAAAACGAGATCAGAGGTATTTCAATGGCAGATGAAAGAAACGGCAGGGGCGACGATAACGGCAAGTTGCTCTACTGCTCGTTTTGTGGAAAGAGCCAGCATGAAGTCCGAAAGCTCATTGCAGGGCCCTCGGTGTTCATCTGCGACGAGTGTGTCGACCTGTGCAATGACATTATCCGGGAGGAAATCCAGGAGAATGCACAGGAAGAGCCGAGCGATCGCCTTCCTACACCGGCCGAGATCCGCAATACCCTTGATGAATACGTGATTGGTCAGGATCGGGCCAAGGTCGTCTTGTCGGTGGCGGTCTACAACCACTACAAGCGTTTGCGTTATGGCGAAGGCAAGGGTGATGTCGAGCTAGGCAAGAGTAACATTCTGCTGATTGGCCCAACCGGTAGTGGTAAAACTCTGCTGGCCGAGACTCTGGCGCGGATGCTGAACGTGCCCTTCACGATCGCCGACGCCACCACGCTGACTGAAGCCGGCTACGTTGGTGAGGATGTCGAGAACATCATCCAGAAGCTGCTGCAGAAATGCGATTACGATGTCGACAAGGCTCAGCGGGGCATAGTCTACATTGACGAGATCGACAAGATTTCCCGCAAGTCTGACAACCCTTCCATTACCCGGGATGTTTCCGGTGAGGGTGTTCAGCAGGCACTGTTGAAGCTGATCGAGGGTACCGTTGCATCGGTCCCGCCGCAGGGAGGTCGCAAGCATCCGCAGCAGGAATTCCTGCAGGTTGATACCGGCAATATGCTGTTTATCTGCGGTGGCGCCTTTGCCGGATTGGACAAGGTAATTCGCGAGCGTACCGAGAAGAACAGCATCGGTTTCTCTGCTTCGGTTGCCAGTCAGGACGATGCCAAGAACACCGGCGACGTTATCAAGGATGTGGAGACCGAGGACCTCGTGAAGTACGGCCTGATTCCGGAGTTTGTGGGTCGTTTGCCGGTAGTGGCAACCCTAAACGAACTTGATGAAGAAGCGCTGGTGCAGATTCTGACCGAGCCCAAGAACTCCCTGACCAAGCAGTACCAGAAGCTGTTTGATATGGAAGGGGTCGAGCTTGATTTTCGTGAAGATGCGCTTCGGGCTGTTGCCCGCAAGGCCATGGAGAGAAAGACAGGCGCCCGTGGTCTGCGTTCCATTATGGAAGCGACGCTTCTGGACACCATGTACCAGATTCCCTCTGAGCATGACGTGACCAAAGTGGTGATCGATGAGAGCGTGATCAGCGGGGACTCCGAGCCCTTCAAGATTTACGCCAGCAGTGATCACGCCAAGGCTGTGCCCGAGGATTGAGTCTAGGTTAGCGGTTGAAATGAAGAGGGGCGGCAACGCCCCTTTTCGCGTTTTTGTATCGCGATATTCCTGCCCTGTTTCGTTTGGTAAAAAGATTGCAATTTTTGCGGGCGCCCCAATGAAGGGTGATATGCTGAAAGAAATACCGTCAGAGGATTCCCAATGACCCGTATACCCGAAGATGCCGTGCAAGAGTACCCGCTGCTTCCGCTGCGTGACGTAGTGGTGTTTCCGCACATGGTGGTCCCACTGTTTGTGGGCCGAGAAAAATCCATTCAGGCTCTCGAAGCCGCGATGGAAGGAAGCAAGGAAATCCTCCTGGTAGCCCAGAAAGACGCCTCTACTGATGAGCCGGGTCCGAAGGATGTGTTCGAGATGGGCACGCTGGCAACGGTTCTGCAGATGCTTCGCCTGCCCGATGGCACCGTCAAGGTGTTGGTAGAGGGCAACGCCCGAGCCACCATCAGCGATATCTCCGAGGGTGAGTACCTGTCCGGTGGCGCTGTCCTGATGGATGAAGAAGGGCTGCCCGAGCGCGAGCAGGAGGTCCTGATAAAGACCCTGATGGACGAGTTCGAGAAGTACGTGAAACTCTCCAAAAAGGTCCCTTCCGAGGTCTCCAATGCTCTCACCGGTATTGAGGAGCTTGAACGCCTGGCCGACACCATGGCTGCTCACCTGGAAATGCGTATTCCGGAAAAGCAGGAACTGCTGGAAGCGCTGGATATCCGCAAGCGGGTGGACTTGCTGCTCGGTAAGCTGGATGGCGAAATCGACCTGATCGAGGTTGAGAAGCGCATCCGTGGCCGCGTGAAAAAGCAGATGGAGCGCAGCCAGCGCGAGTACTACCTGAACGAACAGATGAAGGCTATCCAGAAAGAGATGGGTAACCTGGGCGAAGGCAACAACGACTTCGAAGAGCTTGAGCAGAAGCTGGAAGAAGCCGGATTGCCGGAAGAGGCCCGCAAAAAGACTGAAACGGAGCTGAACAAGCTCAAGATGATGTCTCCGATGTCTGCGGAAGCGACCGTCGTCCGTGGTTATATTGACTGGATGCTGGCGATTCCCTGGAAGAAGCGCAGCCGTGTCCGTCACGACATCGAAAAAGCCCGTGAAATTCTCGATCGGGACCACTATGGCCTCGATGAAGTCAAAAAGCGTATTCTCGAATACCTTGCGGTTCAGAGCCGTGTGAAGAAGGTCAAGGGTCCTGTGCTCTGCCTGGTTGGTCCTCCCGGTGTGGGCAAGACTTCGCTCGGTCAGTCCATTGCCCGTGCGACCAACCGGAAGTACACCCGGATGGCCCTGGGCGGCGTGCGTGATGAAGCTGAAATCCGCGGCCACCGGAAGACCTACATTGGTGCGTTGCCCGGCAAGCTTCTTCAGAAGCTGTCCAAGGTGGGCGTGAAGAATCCGCTGTTCCTGTTCGATGAAATTGACAAGATGGGCATGGATCATCGTGGTGATCCGGCCTCAGCGCTGCTGGAGGTCCTCGACCCGGAACAGAATCACACCTTCAACGATCACTACCTCGAAGTGGATTACGATCTCTCCGATGTGATGTTCGTGTGTACCTCCAACTCCATGGACATTCCTCCCGCCCTGCTGGACCGGATGGAAATCATCCGTATCCCGGGTTACACGGAGGACGAGAAGGTCAATATTGCGCTGCGTTATCTGTTGCCGAAGCAGATCAAGGCCAACGGCCTGCGCAAGGATGAGCTCAAGTTGCCAGAGGACACCCTTCGCGACCTGATCCGCTACTACACCCGTGAAGCCGGTGTACGTGGCCTGGAGCGCGAGATTGCCAAGATCTGCCGCAAGGTGGTGCGTGACCATGTGGAGAGCGGAGAGAAGGTCTCTGTCACTCTCACGCAGGACATGCTCGAAGATTACTCGGGGGTCAAAAAATTCAAGTACGGCCTCGCCGAGGAAAAGAACGAGATTGGTCAGGTGACCGGTCTGGCTTGGACCCAGGTGGGTGGCGAACTGCTGCATATTGAGTGCGCCCTCACGCCTGGCAAGGGCCGGGTCGTGAAGACGGGTTCCCTGGGTGATGTCATGCAGGAGTCCATCCAGACGGCATTGACGGTGGTACGTAGCCGGGCACCCGGTCTTGGAATTGCCGATGATTTCCACGAGAAGCACGATCTGCACGTGCATGTACCGGAGGGTGCGACACCGAAAGATGGTCCCAGTGCCGGTATCGGTATGTGCACAGCGCTGGTTTCTTCTCTGACCAAGATTCCGGTTCGCGCCGACGTTGCAATGACCGGTGAAATCACTCTGCGTGGACGTGTTCTTGCCATCGGTGGGTTGAAAGAAAAGCTTCTGGCAGCGCATCGGGGTGGCATCAAGACGGTGATCATTCCGGATGAGAATGTCAGGGATCTCAAGGAGATACCTGAAAACATCAAGGAGTCGCTGGAGATTCGTCCTGTGAAGTGGATCGACGAAGTGCTGGATATTGCACTGGCCTATCCACCCGAGCCCAGGGCTGAAGATTCATCTCCGGAAACGGGTTCTGGCAAGCCGCGTGACGAAGAAGGCGACGCGTCAGAGCGCATAAATACACATTAAAGCCTTGATGAGTTGTTGACATGCCTGAGAGCCCATTGGTATAACTGTTTCGCCGTGAAGCAGCCAATACCAAGGGCTCCCGCGCAGTCAGTCCCTATTCCGAATGCCGGTATAAAGCCGAAAGGAATAAGAAAAGTGAAGAATGGAATTCTCCGACCGCTTATGCGATAGTCGAGAACGTCCGAGAAAAAACAAACCAACCTATAACATCTTCAACCTGAAATCGAAGGGGTTTAGTGTGAACAAGTCCGAACTTATCGATGCAATTGCAGAGTCCGCAGATATCTCCAAAGCCGCCGCTGGCCGTGCTCTGGACGCAATGACCAACTCAATCACCGGTGCCCTGAAAAAAGGCGATCAGGTAACTCTGATCGGTTTTGGTACCTTCTCCGTAAAAGAGCGTGCTGCTCGTACCGGTCGTAACCCGCAGACTGGTGCCGAGATCAAGATTCCGGCCTCCAAAGTGCCTGGGTTCAAAGCAGGCAAGGCCCTGAAAGACGCCGTTAAGTAACGGTTCTTTCTCCGGTGGCTTCTGTCGCAGGAAGCCACCCAAGAAGAATTCAAGGCGCATTCCACACCGGGTGCGCCTTTTTACGTTAGGTCCGCCCTTCGCCGCGCGCTGAAACGAATAAAACTGCACTACCTTGAACAGGGATCCGGGAGAAACATGCTTCAAGATATTCGGAACAATGCCCAGGGCACGATCGCCAAGGTCATCATTGGTCTTCTTATTGTGTCGCTATCCATCTGGGGGATGGACGCCATTGTCGGCGGCTTCTCCGGCGAGCCTGAGGTGGCAACCGTCAACGGCGAGGATATTACCGAGCGGGAGTTTCTCCGCGTGGTCCAGATGGAGAGCCAGCGCCGGCTATCCAGAATGGAAAACCCGGATCCCTCGATGCTTGACGAAGACCAGATTCGCACAGACGTTCTGGATTCCCTGATCCAGGAGCAGGTCCTGATCCAGGATGCCAACGCTCAGGGACTGGAGCTCAATGATGCTGATATCGATGCGTTGATTACCCAGATGCCGCAGTTCCAGGTGGATGGCCAGTTCAATCGCGACCGCTTTGTGGCCACAGTCCGTAATATGGGCATGGGCGTGGGCGAGTTTCGGGAAGCCATGCGCAAGCAATATGTGGTGAACCAGATCCGTGCGGGTATCGTTCAGAGTGGCCTGGTGGCGGATGAGAATGCCGAGCAGCTGCTCCAGATTCAGAACCAGACACGCAGTTTCCGGGTACTGGATATTCCTGCCAGCTCAGTGGCGGACGCGGTATCGGTTTCTGATGCTGACGTTGAAGCCTTTTATGAAGAAAACTCGGGTGCGTTTCAGCAGCCGGAGCGTGTAGACGCTGCCTACATCACGCTTTCGCTGGGTGCCCTTGCTGAGAGCATTGAAGTTGACGATGCGGAGCTTCAGGCCTATTACGAGCAGCAGGCTGCCGATCTGGCCAGTGAGGAGCGTCGGGCGTCCCACATCCTGATCGAAGAGGGCAGTGACGCAGACGAAACCATGGCAACGATCCAGGAGCGCCTGGCGGCCGGGGAGTCATTTGCTGACCTGGCGCGGGAGTATTCCATTGATACCGTTTCGGCCGAAGACGGCGGCGACCTGGGCTATGCCGGTCGTGGCATTTACGCCGAGCCCTTCGAGGAAGCCCTGTTTGCCCTTGAGGAAGGCGAAGTTTCCGAGCCGGTTCGGACATCGTTCGGGGTTCATCTTATTCGCCTCGAGGATGTCAGGGAGTCCGAGGTGCCGTCTCTGGATGAAATGGAAGACCAGCTCCGTCGTGAGCTGGCCCGTGAAAAGGCTCGTGAGCAGTTTGCTGAAGTCCGGGCAGAGCTTGCCGACTCCGCGTATGCCGCCGATGATCTGGCCGGCCCTGCCGAAGAGCTCGGGCTTGAGGTGCGGGAGGCCAACGGCGTTACCCGTGACGGTGGTCAGGCGCCGTTTGACCACGCCGGTCTGGTACGACAGTTGTTTTCCGAAGATGTCCTCGACGCGGGTTACAACACCGAGTTGATCGATGTGGGTGACAACGTGTCTGTCGTTGCCCGGGTGAATAAGTATCATGAAGCCGAGCAGCTGCCCCTGGATCAGGTTCGCGATCAGATCCGGACGACGCTGGAGCAGCGCAAGACGCGGGAAGCTCTTTCTGAAAGGGCTGACGCGATTATCGCTGACCTTGAGTCAGGTGAGAGCCCCGAGGGTATTGGTGAGTGGTCCAGCTATGAAGGGCTGGCACGGAACGCGTCCGAGGCAGGTCCCGCCATTCTCCAGCAGGTGTTTTCTTTGCCGCGCCCGGCGGATGGCGCCCGGTTTGGCAAGGCTGTGATGGCCAATTCTGCCGCGGTGATCGCGCTGGACGAGGTCACGGACGGGCAGGTCTCGGAAGATGGCACCGAACTGAACCAGCTTCGGGAATTCCTGGCATCTCTCGAAGGCCAGAGGGAATACGCTGCGTACCAGCAGTTCCTTCGAAACCGGGCGGAGGTCGAGAGACCCTGATATCCGCCTCATGAAAAAGGCGCCGAATGGCGCCCCGCGATCAACGAAAAGCCCGGTGCGAATGCCCGGGCTTTCTTGTATCTGCTGACCTCTTCTATTGTGGCACTGAGGCTCAGGTCGGTGGGAAGCGGGTGGGCTTGAGGCTTTCCTTGATCTTCTTGAGGTGCCCGAGGAAATCCGCGCCGCGTTTGAGGGTTACGCCGGTTGCAAGAATGTCGATAACGCTCAGATGAATGATCCGAGAGGACATTGGCATATAGACCTCAGTGTCCTCCGGCGCGGTGACGCCCAGCACCACCGTGCAGCTTTCCGCCAGGGGGGAATCGGGGTTGGTGATACCGATCACCGTAGCACCGTTGGCCCGCGCAAGTTGTGCGATATCCACGGTTTCCCGGGTGCGGCCCGTGTAGGAAATGAGCACGATAACATCGCCCACGTTTGCTCCGGCCGCCACCATGCGCTGCATCAGGGCGTCGTCGTAGGACATGACCGGGATATTGAAGCGGAAAAACTTGTGCTGGGCATCCATAGCCACAGCAGCAGATCCGCCCATGCCAAAGAAATTGATCTGTTTGGCCTGGATCAGGTAATCAATGGCCGTTGCCAGGGCTTTCGGGTCGAGCGCTTGCCGAGCCTTGTCCAGGCTGGCAATGGTACTGAGCATGATCTTGTCTGCGAATTCGGCAACGGTGTCGTCGGGCTCCACGTTCTGGCCGATATAGGGGGTGCCGGTAGCGATACTCTGGGCGAGGCGAATCTTGAAATCCGGGAAACCTGTTGCCGAGAAACCCCGGCAGAAACGGTTAACGGTGGGTTCGCTGACGTCGGCGGCTCTCGCCAGGGCAGCTATGCTGTAACGGGTGGCCGCGCTTGGGTCACGGAGAATGGCCTCGGCCACTTTCCGCTCGGATTTGTTAAGGGTCTCCAGCCTGGACTGGATGTCCTCAAGCAGATTGTCGTCACGGTGCGCCTGGTTCGCGGCCATCAATGGTACTCCCTGAATCATGGGCGGTCGTTGTCTTGAAAACGCGGTGATTATACCGCTTTTTTACCGGTTTTGGGGTAGTAAAAGTATCACGAAACGCAGTTTTTTCTTGGAAAAACGATTTTTGGATGTCATTATTTGGTTAAAATTACTACATTGAGTTCTGTCGTCGAGTTTTTGCGACGGACTGCTCACCAGAGAGAAGGAACCAATGGTCAACAAGATCAATACCCGTTGTGACCTGATGCTCTTCGGAGCCTTGGGTGACCTTGCCCAGCGAAAACTGTTTCCGGCGCTGTACCAGCTTGAGCGCGCCAACCTCTTGGCGGAGGGGAGCCGGGTCCTGGCCATTGCCCGCTCAGATGCCGATACCGAGACCGTGCGCCAGCAGTTGTTTGACAAGCTGAAGCAGTACGTAAAGCCGGAAGAGTTCGATGCTGGACTGGCCGAATCCTTTCTGAAGCGGGTCGATTACCAGATTCTGGATTTTAACGAACCCGATGCATTTGCTGTGCTCAACGAGTGGCGTGATGACGCCAATAATGAGCTTATTGTTTATATGGCCACCCCGCCGTCCATGTATGGCGTCATAGCCCGAAACCTGCGGGCCGCCAGTTGCTGCACCGAGAAGACGCGGGTGGTGGTCGAGAAGCCGATCGGTCACGACCTGGAGTCGTCGAAGGTGATCAACGATGAGCTTGGCGAGGTCTACAACGAGAACCAGCTGTTCCGGATTGATCATTACCTGGGTAAGGAAACGGTCCAGAACCTGA
>NZ_DDOI01000108.1:63719-64127 GCF_002341575.1 Marinobacter sp. UBA2498
CAATAACCTGTTTGCCTCCCAGTGGGACCAGAACCACATTTCCCACGTGGAGATCACGGTGGCCGAGAGCGTTGGCATCGAGGGGCGGTGGGGCTATTTCGACAAAGCTGGCCAGATTCGCGATATGATCCAGAATCACCTACTTCAGCTGCTGTGTCTGATCGCCATGGACCCGCCCTCGGACCTGTCTGCCGACAGCATCCGGGATGAGAAAGTCAAGGTTCTCAAGGCCTTGAAGCGCATTACGCCCGATATGATGGACAGTTACGTGGTGCGTGGCCAGTACACCGCCGGCACCAGTAACGGCAGGCCGGTGCCCGGCTATCTGGAGGAGGAGGGGGCAAACAAGGGCAGCGCTACTGAAACTTTCGTTGCCCTGAAAGCAGAGATCGACAACTGGCGCTGGTC
>NZ_DDOI01000108.1:64293-64526 GCF_002341575.1 Marinobacter sp. UBA2498
CCCGAAAAGCTGTCCCAGATCATCATCCACTTCAAGCCTGCGCCGCATTACATTTTTGATCCGGACCAGAAGCACCTCGCCAACAACAAGCTGATTATCCGTCTTCAGCCTGACGAAGGCATGGCCCTGAAGATCCTCACCAAGGACCAGGGCCTGGATAAGGGCATGCGACTTCGTCAAGGCCCTCTGGAGCTCACCTTTTCTGAGACCTTTGTTACCGATCGGATTCCCGA
>NZ_DDOI01000108.1:64705-65437 GCF_002341575.1 Marinobacter sp. UBA2498
CTGTTCGTGCGCCGTGACGAGGTGGAGTATGCCTGGCGCTGGGTCGATCAGGTTATTCGGAACTGGAAGGATGGCGGCGAGCCGCCAAAACGTTACGCGGCGGGAACCTGGGGCCCCGTTGCTTCCATCGCCATGATTACCCGGGATGGCAGGAGCTGGTATGAAGATGTCTGATCTGCGTTTGCCCGAGGGTGTCAGTGATCGCTCAGGTGAAACCGCTGATGGCGTGGCCCTGGATCTTGCTGATGCCGTGGCGGGATTTCTGGCGGCCCGCCTGAGAGAGGTGCCCAGGGCGAGCCTGGTGGTATCCGGCGGTTCCACGCCGCTGCCATTTTTCAGGGCGCTGTCCGGCAAGGATCTGGATTGGGGCAGGGTAGACGTTCTGCTGGCGGATGAGCGTTGGGTGGAAGAAAACGATGACGCCAGCAATACCCGCCTGGTTCGGGAGAACCTGCTGCAGAATAAGGCGGCCTCGGCCCGGTTCCTGTCGCTCAAACAGCCTGGTGCGACACCCTCAGAGGGTCTTGAGCGAGTGAAGGCCGAGCTCGTGAACCTGGCCCTGCCCATCGACGTGCTGATTCTTGGTATGGGCAACGACGGCCATACCGCCTCACTGTTTCCCGACGCACCCGAATTGGAAAGTGCGATGAATCCTGAATGCCAGGAAATCGTTGCGCCCGCCACGCCCGCGTCGCAGCCGCAGAAACGCATCACCTTGACCTGGCCACCCCT
>NZ_DDOI01000108.1:65591-66327 GCF_002341575.1 Marinobacter sp. UBA2498
ACCGCGTTGCATCTGAAGGGCGAGGACAAATTGCAGACGCTGGACCGTGCTATGTCTGAACCGGACAAGGTGCTCGAGATGCCAATCAGAGCTTTCCTGAAACCAGGCCTCCAGGTGTTCTGGAGTCCCTGAAACGCCCGACATTTGTTATGGAGAAAACCGTGAGCCAACTTTCCGATTACCATCGCGAGCGCGTCAGGGCAGTACTGCAATCCTCACCCCTGGTGCCGGTCATCGCCATTCAGGACCTCGACGACGCCGTGCCCCTTTGCCAGGCTCTCGTTGATGGCGGCATCAACGTCCTCGAAATTACCCTGCGCACTGAACACGGCCTAAAAGCCATCGAAGAAGTCCGCAAAGCCATCCCGGACGCCTGGGTAGGCGCGGGCACCGTTACCAGCATTGCCCAATACCGCCAGGTAGAGGCCGCTGGCGCCCAGTTCGTAATCACCCCGGGCGTAACCGAAGCCATCCTGGAATTCGGCCTGACCTCCGAAGCCCCGCTGTTGCCGGGCATTGCCACCATCTCGGAAATGATGATTGGCTATAACCTCGGCTACCGCGAATTCAAATTCTTCCCCGCCGAAGTCGCCGGCGGCATCCCGGCCCTCAAAGCCTTCAGCGGGCCGTTCCCGGACGTCACCTTCTGTCCCACAGGCGGCATCCGCCGAAACACCGCAGCCGACTACCTGGCCCTCGGCAACGTCCAGGCCGTTGGTGGCACCTGGTTGACCCC
>NZ_DDOI01000108.1:66567-66743 GCF_002341575.1 Marinobacter sp. UBA2498
GGCCAGCGACATTCCCGTCAGCCCCGCCCAGAAGCGCTTAGCAAAACTTCCGATAACGCGAGTATTCGTCGCAACCTTGTAGGTCTCAATACTCGAGAAACTGTCACGCCGAGAAAACTGCAACATTCTGAACGAGGGAGTGGGGTTCCCCTTTCCAAAAATGTCTGTGGCCAAGG
>NZ_DDOI01000123.1:0-2911 GCF_002341575.1 Marinobacter sp. UBA2498
GCGAATGATGTCGAGGTTTTGAAGCACAGCGTCTGCCGTTCCCTCATACCAGGAAGTCTCGATCCGTTGTTGCGCAGGTAAGAGCTCTACGAACTCATCCAGTTCTCCCCGGAGAAACCCCCAACCCCGCTGGATATGGCGGATCAGGGAATGGGATTTGTACTGGGTGATCACACCAACCTGCCCGATGCCGGAGTTGATGCAGTTCGAGAGTGGAAAATCGATAATCCGGAACTTGCCGCCAAAGGGCACCGCCGGTTTGGCCCGCCATTTGGTGAGATCGTGGAGGCGGGATCCCCGCCCTCCGGCAAGTACCAGAGCAAGAGTCTGACGAGTGAGACGACTGACGAAACGCTTGGCCGTTTGCATAGCTGCTTCCCTGAAGAAAACCTTCCCTGTAACCGGTCGTTTAACCGCAAGGGTTTGCCACGTTTTTGACGCCCTAAACTATAGTAGAACACTAGCACGGAATTATGACGTAAACTTGTTTTGGGTCATTTTTTAAACAGGCCCTTTCGCGTCCAATGAAGGGACGCTCAAAGCGCCTCATCTGGTCAGGAACAGCACGGTCTATGGACAGTCCAACGCTCAGCGAATTCGACCTCCACCTTTTTGCCGAGGGTCGCCACTGGCACATTTACAACGTGCTCGGTGCCCATGTCTGCAGGAACCGAGGTGTGGAAGGTGTCCGGTTTGCAGTCTGGGCCCCCCACGCCAGCGCCGTCAGTGTTGCCGGTGACTTTAACGAATGGAACGCGGGCATCCATCCCATGTCGTTGCATGAAGGCACGGGGGTTTGGTCCTGCTTTATCCCGGGCATCGGTAACGGCGTTCTCTATAAATTCGCCATCACGACGGACAAAGGCCGGCAGATTCTGAAAACCGATCCCTACGGACAGGCTTTCGAGCTCAGGCCCTCCACCGCTGCTGTAGTCACCGAGCGCGGCCATTTTGGCTGGGGCGATGGCGACTGGCTGGCCCGGCGGGGTCGCTGGAACTGGCAGGATTCGCCTATCTCCATCTACGAGGTTCATGCCGCCTCCTGGCGCCACCATGGTTCGGGTCGGTGGCTGACCTATCGGGAACTGGCGGACCAACTCATTCCCTATGTGCTCGAACTGGGCTTCACCCACATTGAACTGTTGCCGGTCACGGAACACCCCCTGGATGAATCCTGGGGATACCAGACGACCGGATACTACGCGCCCACCAGTCGGTTCGGCACGCCGGACGATCTTCGTTATCTGGTGGACCAATGCCACCGGCACAACATCGGCGTGATTCTGGACTGGGTACCGGGACATTTCCCGACCGATGAACACGCCCTTGCCCGCTTTGATGGCAGCGCGCTTTACGAACATGAAGATCCCCGCAAAGGGCGCCATCAGGACTGGGGCACACTCATCTACAACTATGGCCGGCATGAGGTGCGGAACTTCCTGATCGGCAGTGCCTTGTTCTGGCTGGACGCCTTTCATATCGACGGGCTCAGGGTGGATGCGGTGGCTTCCATGCTGTACCTCAACTACTCCCGCAAGGAAGGCGAATGGGAGCCCAACGTGCATGGAGGCCATGAAAACCTCGAAGCCATTGAGTTCCTGCGGGAATTGAACCAGGTCTGCCAAAGCCGCTTCCCCGGAACGCTGGTCTGTGCGGAAGAATCGACCTCCTGGCCACGTGTAACCCGGCCACCGGAAATTGGCGGACTCGGGTTCAACCTGAAATGGAACATGGGCTGGATGCACGACACCCTGGACTATCTGGCACAGGATCCGGTGTATCGTCAGTATCATCACGACAAGCTGACCTTTGGGCTGCTCTACGCCTTCTCGGAGAATTTCCTGCTCCCGCTTTCCCACGACGAAGTGGTTCATGGCAAAGGTAGCCTGATCAACAAAATGACCGGCGACGAATGGCAACAGAGAGCTACCTTGAGGGTGCTTTTTACCTACATGTTCAGTTACCCGGGCGCCAAACTTCTTTTCATGGGCGGTGAGTTCGGCCAGCGGCGGGAGTGGAGTGAATTCCGGGAACTGGACTGGTCTCTACTGGCCTACCCGGAGCATCAGGGTATTAAAAAGCTGGTTCAGGACCTGAACGGTATCTACCGGCGGGAGGTGTCGTTACATGGCGCCTGCTTCAAGCCGGATGGTTTCGAGTGGATCGACTGCCATGATTCCCCCCAGTCAGTGATCAGTTTCCTGCGCACCGCCAAGGGCGAAACCTCGGTGATTGTCGTTAATTTCACACCGATGCCCAGACACCACTATCGGATCGGCCTGCCTGAAGGTGGCAACTGGCGGGAAATTTTTAATTCCGATTCAGAGTATTACGGTGGCAGTAATCTGGGAAATCCCTACCCCATGCCTGCGGATGCCCAGCCCTGGATGAACCGTGAGTGGTCCGTGGAACTAACCCTGCCACCACTGGGCGCGATCATTCTGAGGCCGGCTTTATGATCCGGGTGCTGTTTGCAACCAGTGAGGTTTATCCCTTGATGAAAACCGGCGGTCTTGCCGACGTTTCTGCAAGTTTGCCGGAAGCGCTCTGCCGCCTGGAATACGACGTACAGATACTTCTACCGGGCTATCCCGATGCTTTGAGAGCGGCAAGAAAGGCAGGCTCCCGAAGGAAGGCGCGGTTTCAGCTGGGGCAATACAATGTGAGCCTCTGGCAGACCCGACTGCCCGGCACCGCTGTCACGCTATGGCTAGTGGACTGTCCGCCATTGTTTGATCGCCCTGGCAACCCCTACAAGAACGAGGAAGGCAAAGACTGGTGGGACAATGCCCATCGCTTTGAGCTGTTCGGAAAGGTCGGCGCCATGATCGCCATGGGAGAGGCAGGCCTGTCCTGGAGACCGGATCTGGTTCACTGCAACGACTGGCAAACCGGGCTGATACCGGTATTT
>NZ_DDOI01000123.1:2991-9503 GCF_002341575.1 Marinobacter sp. UBA2498
GCCTACCACGACAGGCCCGGCACTGTGTTTACCATCCATAACCTCGCCTACCAGGGACTCTTCTCCCACGAGACTTTCCGTGCCCTGGCTCTGCCTGATTCGCTCTGGAACCTCGAGCAGCTTGAATTCTACGGGCAGCTTTCGTTCATCAAGGGCGGCCTCGTTTTCAGTGACCGAATCACCACCGTCAGCCCGACCTATGCGCTCGAGATCCAGACCCCGGAATTCGGTAATGGACTTGATGGTTTGCTCCGACACCGCCAGGACGCGCTCACCGGCATTCTCAACGGCATCGATAACCGGGTCTGGAATCCCGAGGAGGACCCTGAACTGTCTTTTCACTATGGTCGGAATCACTTGAAGAACAAGGCGCAGTGCCAGGCCGGCCTGCAGCAAGAGCTCGGGCTGGAGGTAAACGGCGGTCCACTACTGGGCTTCATCGGGCGACTGGTTGAACAGAAAGGCGTGGACTGGCTGGTTTCGGTGATGCCGCACTTGCTGGAACAGGGTTGCCAGTTTGTCGTTCTTGGTTCCGGTGAAGCCAGTTACGAGGAGCCCCTGAAACGCCTTGCCCGGCAATGGCCGGGGCAAATGTCTCTCACGTTGGGCTACAACGAGGGGCTCTCCCATCGCATCACGGCCGGATGTGACCTGTTCCTGATGCCATCGAGATTCGAGCCCTGTGGGCTCAACCAGATGTACAGCCTCAGGTACGGCACGATTCCGGTGGTGCACGGTGTTGGCGGGCTGGCAGACACGGTCCAGGACCCTCAGGAGGTTGGCATCGACAAGGCCACCGGATTCGTTTTTACCGGCGCCAATGCCGATTCGTTACTGGCTGCCGTAAACCGCGCGCTACAGGTTTTTGAAAAACGTAAGCAATGGCGGCGATTGCAGGACAACGGCATGGCGATCGACTATTCCTGGAAGCAGCGGGCTCGCACCTATGGCGATCTGTATCAACGTATTCTCAAAGAACGTGACCAACAACAGCTGGATTAGTGCGAGCGCTTGCCCGCCTGGAGGCAACCAACATGCATAAAGCAACGGAATTCCGACTTGAAGCTCATCCCCTGCTTCCCGAACCCCTGGAACGACTGGAAGAGCTTGCCAATGACCTGTTCTACAGCTGGGACCACGGCGTTCGAAGCCTTTTTGTCCGTATTGACCTACCGCTATGGCAGAAAGTCGAGCACAACCCGAAGCTTTTCCTGCGGCGGGTTGCCCAGGATCGACTCGATGAAGCGTCTGAAGACCGGGCGTTTCTGGCCGAGTATCGTCGGGTCCTGAGCAGCTACGATGCCTATCTCGAGGCTGGCCCCGGCCCGGAAGTGACGGAGAAGCTCGATCCGGAACAGGCTCTTGTGGCTTACTTCTGTGCCGAATTCGGCTTCCACGAAAGTTTTCCGATCTATTCCGGCGGCCTGGGCATCCTTGCCGGCGACCATTGCAAGGCCGCCAGTGACCTGGCCCTGCCCTTTGTCGCTGTGGGTCTGTTGTATCGGCAGGGTTACTTTATCCAGAGTATCGACGCCCACGGTCAGCAGATTGCGCGCTACCAGTCCCATTCCAGCGATGAATTACCTATTTCACCGGTGGAGATAGACGGCAAGTGGCTCAAGGTCTCCGTCCCCTTCCCCGGGCGTGATGTTGTGGCGCGTGTGTGGGAAGCCCGCGTAGGCCATATCCGCTTATACCTGCTGGACAGCAATACCGAAGAAAACGGCCCGGAAGACCGGGATCTGACGCTCCAGCTTTACGGCGGCGACGAGTCCACGCGGATCAGCCAGGAAATGCTGCTTGGCATTGGTGGAACCCGGGTTGTGGAGGCGCTGAACCTAAAGCCGACCGTCTGGCATATCAACGAGGGCCATGCCGCATTCCAGATTCTGGAACGCTGCAGGCACACCATGGTTTCCGGGTTGAGTTTCGAGGCCGCGCTTGAAGCCGTTGCCGGCGCAACGCTGTTCACAACGCATACGCCGGTACCGGCTGGCCACGACATCTTCCCCCGCTCCCTCGTTCATCATGCCCTGGGGCGATATATCGAGGAATCTGCCCTGGATTTTGATCAGGTGTTTGCCCTGGGCTCGAAGGACGGTGGGGACAGTTTCAACATGACCAGTCTGGGCCTGCGCGGCTCTCGTTTCCACAACGGGGTGAGCCGGATTCACGGTGGTGTCGCCTCGTTGATGGAGGGCGATATCTGGCCCCAGGTGCCGTCGGCAGAAAACCCTATCGGGTACATTACCAACGGTGTGCACGTACCGACGTTTCTGGCGCCGGAATGGTCCAGCCTGTTCGATATACAGGCGCCCACGTGGAAAAGTGAACTCCGGAACCCGGAATTCTGGAAGTTTATCGACCAGATCCCGGACTATCACTACTGGAGCGTTCACAAGGCCCTGAAACAGCAAATGGGCGAATACATTGTCCAGCGGCTCAAGCGCCAGCATAAACGCAACGGCACCGGCCATTCCGTCACTGACAGGATGACCCGGCAGCTTGTTTCCTCGGAAAAAGACACGCTGGTTATCGGGTTTGCAAGGCGGTTCGCCACCTACAAACGCGCGACGCTGATCTTCTCGGACCTGGAACGCCTCGAAAGCATCCTTACCGATCCGGACCGCCCGGTGGTGCTGGTATTTGCCGGCAAGGCCCATCCCAAGGACAAACCCGGTCAGCAACTGATCAAGGTAATCCACGACCTTTCCATGCACCCTTCGTTGATGGGGCACCTGATTCTCCTGGAGGACTATGACCAGGCCATGGCCCGCAGGCTGCTCAGTGGCGTCGATGTGTGGCTGAACACACCGGAATACCCGAAAGAGGCCAGTGGCACCTCCGGCGAGAAAGCAGCCCTCAATGGCGCTCTTAATCTCAGCGTGCTCGACGGCTGGTGGGGCGAAGGCTATGACGGCAAAAATGGCTGGGGCATCCCTCCCAGGGATACCGAACTGGACCCTGAATTCCGGAATGAGGAAGAGGCCCGGGACCTGATCGATCTGCTCGAATTCGAAGTGGTTCCCCTCTACTACGAGCGCGCCTCCCAGGGCTTTTCGAAAGGCTGGGTCCAGCGATCCAAGGCTTCGATGAAGTCGATCACACCAAGGTTTAACGCCCGGCGTATGGTGATGGATTACGTCAATAACTATTACCAGCCGGCGTCAACCCAGGGTGCTTTGCTGATGGCCGACAACGGCGAGGTTGCCAAAGAACTTGCAGACTGGAAGGCAAGGGTCAGGCATGCCTGGCCGGGAGTGCAATTAAACGTGGTTGGCTGCGTCGAAGCTGCCTGCCCCCATGATGGCGGCGTAGAACTCAGAGTCGAGGCAAGGCTCAATGGCCTGTCAGCGGAGGATGTGCGGGTGGAGTGCCTGGTCAGCCCAGAATGCACCGGCACCCATAACAGCCCGGGGCCCGACAGTTTCTTGCTGGATAAGGAAAGCGAAGCGGAGGGGCGAACCGTGTTCTCTACACGCGTGCACCCCCCCTATCCCGGCTTGCAGACTCTCAGGCTCAGGATGTACCCCTATCACGAATCACTGACGCATCCGTTGGAGATGGGCGCCATGCTCTGGGTCTGACCCAGGGCATGGCGGTGCCTCAAAGCAGGTGCCGGCGAATGAATCGGCCGATGTCCTGTATTTCCTCAAGGCACACACTGTGTTCCATGGGGAATGTCTGATACGAAGGGTCGTAGCCCATCTCCTTCAGGGTTTCGACACTGCGCACACCCAGTGATTCCGGCACCATCGGATCGAAGGTTCCGTGATACACGCTGATCGGCACATCAGCATTGGCCTCAGAGCGCTCAACCGTGTCCGCGGTGGCGAAGTAAGTTGAAAGCGCCAGAACACCGCCAAAACGTTCCGGGTAGCTGAGCCCCAGTTCATAGGCAACGGCGCCTCCTTGGGAGAATCCGGCGATGATAATACGCTCCGGCGGGATGCCTTTGTGTTTTTGCTGCTCGACCAGTTTGGCGACCGCATCGGCAGACGCCCGCAACTGTTCCGTATCCACCACACGGTCGATATCCATGGCCTTGATGTCGTACCAGGCGGGCATGGACATGCCACCGTTGATGGTGACAGGCAGATTGGGCGCATGGGGAAAGATGAAGCGTACCGCTGTATCTTCCGGCAGGCCCAGTTCCGGCACTACGGGCTCGAAGTCGTGGCCGCTCGCACCAAGGCCATGAAGCCAGATGACGGCTGCGGTCGGGTTTTCCCCGGTTTCAATCTCAATGTACTGAAGATCCTGCACGGTTTACCTCATGTCTGAAAATTATGTGCCGGTTCATTCGGAATGGCCGGATTTCTCGGCATTGGCTTCGAGCGCGGTAACCACTGGGTTGGCATACATATCCAGCAGATAAGGCCGGATGGCCGGATCGCAGGCTTCCAGTCTCCGCTCCATCTCGGCTTCAGCAGCTTCCATTTCCGCCGGTGACCAGGTTTCGGCAGTAACCACTGAATCGCTGACGGTATCCGGCGTATCGTGGGCCTGGGGATGAAGACCACGCTGCTGATAAGCCACCAGGTTGGAGGCATGCAGGTGATAGTTTGCATGCATCTCCCGATCTATACGGGCGGCCAGATCTTTCGGGTTATCCGGTGAATCATGGATGGGCGCACCAAAGTGCACATGCACGTGCCCTTTGAAACCGGTCAGTCCCTTCATGATCTGTTCGGTATCTTCACCCTCTCGCTTGATGTACTGGCCGGTCCGGGCCCGGGTTTCCAGCTCCTGGGCTTTGTCGGCATCGCACGGATCGTACTCGTAGGCAATGGAAACTGGCACCACATGCAGCCGATTCATGGCTTCGTCAAACCCGAGCCCGCTTTTTTTGCGGCTCATATAGAACATCTTGATGATGGCGGGGTCGGTAAAGTCCAGCCCATCCTTCGCCCGGCCCTCGCGTTGGGCAATCCATATGCTGTGATTGGTATCGATGCTGTGGTTGATAAAGCCGGAGAGTGTGATGTAGGCATCACGCATCTCGCGGGGGCTTGTCATGCTGCGTCGCACTACAAAGCTCTTGTTCAGTCGCATCATTTCAGCGAACACCCGGTTGGCAAGCAGGTTGTCGCCAATCGCAATTCGGGTGGTATGGAAACCATTCTGGAACAGCTGGTAGTTCACCACCATGGGATCGAAAACAATGTCCCGATGGTTCGAAATAAACAGATAGGCGCCGCGCTTGTCGAGGTTCTCCAGCCCGCTGGTCGTTACTCGCGTGGTTGTGCTCTCAACCAGTTCACCCACGTAGCTGGAAAGCCCGGCCTGGAGATCATCGACTCGTGTGTAGTGACCAAAATGGCTGTTTAACCAGCGACGGGTAAACACACGCAACATGGCCGGCGCCCAGCGGGCCAGAGTCGGTGACTTGAAGCGACCGACCATATCCAGAAATTCCTGATCGTTGACCAGGCGGTTGATAGCAGCGCCAGTTTCTTCGTCCGAATAGGGACGGATGGCATCAAATTCCTGCATGGAAGCCCTGTTGTTATCAGTGTCTGTCACAGTATGGCGTGAAACGGTGGTTCAAAAACGCGGTATTGTAGCGTTTCTTAGATTAGTTTGCCTCCACCCGGCCCGTGGGTTTGCTGGCCAATCCTCAGGGTTAATCTGGTATCATTCGCCACTGCGCCGAACCCGGCACTCCACCCGAATCAATACAGCGGCTCCAAGCCGAGCAACCGGTTATTCTATGTATCTTGATCAGGATTTCGAACAGCTTTCCACCGAGCGCCCAACCACCTCGGGCCGTGATCCGGAACAGGTGCTGCACGAAGTCTTTGGTTATGAATCCTTCCGTCCGCTTCAGGGTGACATCATCCGGGAAGTATCGGAAGGCCGCGATGCACTTGTGCTCATGCCGACGGGCGGCGGTAAATCTCTTTGCTACCAGGTGCCGGCGCTGGTTCGCTCGGGCACTGCGATCGTAATTTCACCTCTGATTGCCCTGATGCAGGACCAGGTTGCGGCATTGAAAGAGCTAGGGGTCCGGGCTGCGTTCCTGAATTCAACCATGGATTTCGAGCAGGCCCGGGCGACTGAATACGCGCTCATGACCGGTGAGCTTGACCTTCTGTACTGCGCCCCTGAAAGACTGATACAGCCGCGCACCATCGAATTGCTGCATGACGCCTCCATCTCGCTGTTCGCTATCGACGAGGCTCATTGTGTGTCCCAATGGGGTCACGATTTCCGATCCGATTACCTTCAGCTCAGCATGCTGGCAGAACAGTTTCCCGGCGTACCCCGCATCGCGTTGACCGCAACCGCGGATGAGCGAACCCGAAAGGAAATTGCAGAACGACTGTCACTGACAGAGGCAAGACACTTCGTCAGTGGCTTCGATCGCCCCAACATTCAGTACCGTATAGCGCCAAAAATAAACGCGAACAAACAGTTACTGGATTTTATTAAAGCCGAACATGAGGGCGACTGCGGCATCGTTTACTGCCTGTCCCGGAACAAGGTCGACGCCACCGCGAAAACCCTGG
>NZ_DDOI01000123.1:9530-11260 GCF_002341575.1 Marinobacter sp. UBA2498
CGAAAACCCTGGCCCAGAAAGGCTATACCGCTCTGCCCTATCATGCAGGCCTGTCCTCGGAACAGCGTGCCCATCACCAGGAGCGGTTCCTGCGTGAAGACGGGGTGATTATTGTTGCCACCATCGCGTTCGGCATGGGTATCGATAAACCGGACGTGCGCTTTGTCGCCCATCTGGATCTGCCGAAGAGCCTTGAAGCCTACTATCAGGAAACCGGTCGGGCCGGGCGTGACGGCAAGCCGTCTACGGCCTGGATGGTTTATGGCCTGCAGGATGTCATCAAACTGCGCCAGATGCTGGAAAGCTCACAGGGTAACGATCATTTCAAGCGCGTGGAACGGCAGAAGCTGGATGCGATGCTGGGTCTTTGTGAGGTCACCAGTTGCCGGCGTCAGGTGCTGCTGCGTTATTTCGGGGACGAGCTTGAGCAACCCTGCGGCAATTGCGACACCTGCCTGAATCCACCGGACACCTGGGATGGAACTGTCGCCGTCCAGAAAGCCCTTTCCTGCGTTTTCCGAACGGGTCAGCGTTTCGGCGTTACCTATCTGATTGATGTTCTGCGAGGCTCGGAAAACGAGCGGATTCTCCAATCCGGGCACCACCAGGTGTCAACCTACGGCATTGGAACCGAACTGAGTGCCAACGAGTGGAAATCGGTCTACCGGCAACTGGTGGCCAATGGTTACCTCCGTGCAGATCCGGAGGGCTATGGTGCGCTCCAGTTGACCGAGCAGTGTCGGCCACTGCTGAAAGGACGTCATACCATTGAGCTGCGCAAGGACCCGGAAATCAAGAAGACAACCGGCCGGGCAAACGGCGGCCGGTCGGGTTCGCCGGTCTCAGAACAGATTACCGACAAGGCCGGCTGGGAGGCGCTTCGAGCCTGCCGCAAGGAGCTGGCTGACAAACAGGGCGTGCCGCCCTACGTCATTTTCCATGACACTACCCTGTTTGGAATGCTGGAACGCAAACCGCGCACCCTGGATGAGCTGGCGGAAGTCAGCGGCGTGGGCGCCGCCAAGCTAGAGAAATACGGCGAGATTTTCCTGCAAACCATCGCTGGCCTCGAACAGGCCTGAATTGTTCAGGCCTCTGCTTTAAACCCTTTCTTCCGGACGCGGTAATGGGCGATGGAGGTCGCTACATGGTTGCCCTCTTCGTCCACCAGTTTTCCTTCCAGGGAGAATTTCGCCCGCCCGGTCTCGTCAGCGTCAGCAAGAATGGCTGCCACGGCTTCGGGATCCAGGGTGAATTCTACAGTGACATCGCTGTTGGCTGGCTGGAGAAACTGCAACGTCATTTCCTTGAGAATCGGCGTGTACGAAGGCCCCAGATCAAATAGGGTCAGCACGCCACCGGGAATTTCGGCTACCAGAAAGTACGCGCCCGCATAAAGGCTGCCGAAGTGGTTTTTGTTGCCTTTCAAGCGGATTTTCGCTCTTACATATCCTGGCCTGACCTCCTCAACGCTGAAGTTGTTCCGTGGTGCAAAAGGAATCGACAGTCCGATGATCTTGTTCACCGCTGCATACCCGCCCGTTTTCTTCAGCCAGGCCAGAGGGCTAGCCAGTGTAGCCTTGGGGTCGGTACTTGCCACCCATTGACCGGTCGCTCCGATGAGATTATCGATAATTGCCATTGCCAAGCTCCGAAATTGATTGGGAACTGATGATTACAACGGACTTCAGTGCTCGCAAGAAGGTTTTACAATTTTTTTGGATGTTGTC
>NZ_DDOI01000123.1:11398-12337 GCF_002341575.1 Marinobacter sp. UBA2498
TAGCCGGTTTTTCCAGTAGTAAGAAAGGATCTCTGATTTGGAATATTCTCTGCCCGCTTCCCTGGTCTTCCACCGGTTCCGAAAACTGGTTCTTTGCCTGATGCCATTGGCTTTCTGCCTTGCGGCAGGACCACTCTCAGCCACAACGTCATCGACCACTGCGTCGCAGGCAGCCGTGCGCGGTTACGTACTCTGGTACCGGAATTACGACAGCCCTGCCATCCGGGCCCTGGTGGAGCTTGCTCTGAAGAAGACGCCAGAGTACGGGGAATTTCAGATCATCAGAAGTGAAGAGTTGAGCCAGGGCCGCGTACTGAGGGAACTGACAGACGGCCAATCACGATTAGTTGACATCGCTAATGTTGCTACCTCCGCAGAACGGGAGAAATCCCTGACCGCCATACCGTTTCCGGTCGATGGTGGGTTGCTCGGTTTTCGGGTTTGCGTGGTCATGCCGGAATCCTTGCCCCGGTTTGCGGGAATCAAGACTCTGGATGACTTGAGAGACAGTCAGATTCGGATTGGCCAGGGCGCCCACTGGCCAGACACACCGGTGCTTGAAGCCAACGGTATTCCGGTGGTTACTCACTCCCGATACGAAATACTGTTCGGAATGTTGCGTAATGAACGCTTCGAGTGTTTTGCCAGGGGCGTAAGCGAAGTGCTTTACGACCTGGAATTGGAGCAGGATCCTAATCTCCTAATTGAGCCTGATCTGTTGATCGCCTACCCGATGCCGTCCTATCTCTTTGTCGGTCCCGAAGACCAGGAAACCGCCCATCGCCTTCAGCTGGGAATTGAGCGCGCCATCCACGATGGCAGCTTCAATGATTTCCTCAGGCACTACTACGCCCGCGCTGTGAAAGAGCTTGATCTCGACGAGCGTACGGTCATTACTCTCGAAAACCCGTACCTGAGCGAAGAATCCCGTTACGTTGG
>NZ_DDOI01000054.1:0-262 GCF_002341575.1 Marinobacter sp. UBA2498
GATAGCGTGCAACCAGCTCATCGGAGGTAAGTAGCAAGAAACCTTCTGTCTCTGCCTGGGCGACCAGAATCCGGTCGAAAGGATCCTTGTGTATGTCCGGAAGGTGGCTTACGGCAAGTGCGTGCTGCGACGATATCGGCAATTCCAGGTAGCCGTTATCCATAAGGCCACGCCTCAGTAGATGCGGATCAACGTGAAAATCCGGTCGGCCCAGCCCATTCTTGATAACCACTTCCCAAAGACTTGCGGCGCTGAAATACAG
>NZ_DDOI01000054.1:427-1301 GCF_002341575.1 Marinobacter sp. UBA2498
CGGTTACTTTCGTTGCTGATCAGGGTTGCCGCCTCGGGTGACAGCTTATCCGGCTCGGCCGCTGCCCATAGCAGAATGTGGGTATCCAGAAGCAGGTTCACCTCAGCCTCCGAACATTTCAACTATTTCGTCCTGGCCCATCCGGTCAAAATCTTCCGGCACCGTGAATTCACCTGCCATGAAGCCAATCCGTTTTTGCTGGCTTTGTTCGGGGGAATCGTAAGCCATTACCCGGGCAACCGGCTTTCCCGCTTTGGCGATGATGAATGCCTCGCCCTTGGCGGCACGGGCCACCAGTTGTGACAGGCGGGTTTTTGCTTCGTGCATGTTGACGGATTCCATTTTTCCTCCATAGACTTAGTTCTTTGAACTTAGTCTATCACTGGCGAGGTAGTTGGGCTACCTTCCGGCGCATTTCTGATTAGGCAATGCCGCAACAAGGTAGAGTGCCGGGAAGGTGTGGGTTAGACTTTTGGGAAAGCGACTTATTTATAAGGGAGCGGGAATGGCTAAATCCGGATTGCCAGGTGTCCTGAGGGATCGACACGGAGAACTGAACCAGCTTTGCCGTAAGTACAATGATTGCGTTTAGAAATGTGCTCATGAAGTGGACCCCAAACTACCGGAGCCCTTATGCCCCCGCCAGCCAACAAAGCCTACCAACTCAAAGTATCACTTCTCGGCGCCCGGCCGCCGATCTGGCGCCGGTTGCTGATTGCGCCGGATACCACGTTTCAGGATCTTCACCGGATTATCCAGTTGGCGATGGGCTGGCAGGCCTGTCATCTGCATATGTTTCAGGCGGGTGATGACCGGTTGATTGGTGATCCGGCGGAGGATTTCGATGGCATGCTGAATTTTCAGGATGAAACCA
>NZ_DDOI01000054.1:1383-3644 GCF_002341575.1 Marinobacter sp. UBA2498
ATTTTCAGGATGAAACCATGGTGGCGGTGTCTGCTGTGCTCAACAAGGAAGGGCAGGCTCTGACGTATGACTATGATTTCGGCGACAGCTGGGAGCATGAGGTACGGCTTGAAAAGGTCCTGCCGGGCGATCAGGGCGAGCCGTTGCCCCGCTGCATAAAAGCCGTGCGCCAGTGCCCGCCAGAGGATGTCGGTGGCTTGCCCGGATTCTACGATTTTCTGGAAGCCATGGAAGATGCCGCTCATCCGGAGCATGTGGCAGTGCGCGAGTGGATGGGTGGCGAATGGTTCGAGCCGGAGTTTGTGGATCTTGATGACATCAACCAGGCGCTCGCCGAGCGGGATGCCCTGTTTTCCGAAACCGAATCCGAACCCGATATCCCGCCGGCCAGAGACTTCTTCGGCCTTAGCCCCAGCCAGGTTTATGAGCTGCTGCAGAACCCACTGAATTGCCCCTCTGTGTTCAAGCCGCTGATCGATGCCGAAGCCGTAAACCGCGAACTCGACACCGCGCCGGTCATCCGGATGGCGAAAGTTCTGGTTGAGGCCATGAAAGGCAAGGGCATCCGCCTCACCGGCAAGGGCAACCTGCCTCTCAAACAGGTCAAGGCCATGATTGAAGCCGGTGGAGAAGAGATTGTGGCACCGATGGCGAGATATTCTCCGATTCGCTCCGAGGAGCACATTCTGGCCGTGATTCTCACCCGCGTGTTGCTGGAAATTGCCGGCTATACCAAAAAGCAGAAAGGTGTACTTTCACTCAAAAAAACCGCCGAAACCAGGCTTGAGAAAAAAGGCTGGTTAATGGTTTACAGGGATCTGCTCTCCACCGCGTTCTCGCGGCTCAGCTGGGCTTCCATGGACCACTACGATGGCCTGGATGAAATACAGTACACCGCACCATTCTGCTTCTGGCTGCTGTCAGAGAAAGGCGAGCAGTGGCGCCCGGTGGACGACTACCTGGAGGACATGCTCAAGGCCTTTCCCCGGCTGCCACTTGCCGCCTACCCGGTGGTCTACATGAGCGATGAGGAGCAGGCACGATCTGCGATGCGCTCAAGAATGTTGACGCTGTACCAGCTACTTGGCCTGATCGAGCTGGATCCTGAGCATGCACGGTTGCGGAGTGAGGGTGAGCAGATGATGCGGCGGACGGCGTTGTTTGAGGGGCTATTTACCAGAGTATAAGTTTCGGGGCTGGCTCCAAAGTAGTGGCGGTGCATTCTTTGGCAATTTTTGCCATTATCTGACCATTAGAGGGCTTAATTATGGCAACGATGAATATATCCCTGCCCGATGCGATGAAAACCTGGGCAGAGCAACAGGCCGAATCTGGTAGGTATTCCAATACCAGCGATTATGTTCGTGATCTTATTCGTAAAGATCAGGACCGGCGACACAAAATCGACCAGTTACAAAGTCTCGTTACAGCGGGAATTGCCAGTGGCAAAGGGACTTGTTCAATGGATGAACTGAGAGTTTCTGCAAAGAAACCAGCCAGGGATTCATCCACCGCGATCACTTCCACATCGTCCAGATAGCTGGCCAGTTCCATGGCCCGTTGGCCGGACTGGGCGCCGCAGACCATGATGCGCAGAGTGGCCGGGAGATTGTCGGTGTCCAGCCCCAGTTCGGTGACCATCGCGGCCTTCTCATCGAAATTCTGTTTGATCGCCTCTTCTTCTGCCCGATCGTAATAGCTGGCGGCCAGAACTGGCTGCAATGCCAGAGGCCAGTCCACCAGGTTCCACTGGCCAAGTTGTACCGCGAATGGCTGGTGGAAAAGGGCGCCATACATCGCGCTGGTCATCAGTGAGCCGATGAGCCCGTCCTTTTTCTCACCAAGGGCAAACATCGCAGGATTGGGCATCAGGGTTTTCTGGGGGCAAGGATCAGCAAATCGTTTTCACTGGCGGCCTCAGATAGCCCCGGCATTCCTGCCGGGCCCTCAGCCGCTGGATATGGCTGAGGCCATTGCTGTTGGACTCCCCATAGGCAAGATTGGTCTGCAAACTCCACCGTCCATAGTCGAGCCATCGGGTGATCGGCCTGCCAAGGCTGCGGTAAGTTTTGTCCTCAGTCTACCTGGACCAGCCGCACAGGCCCCGGGTGCGCGCCACCAGCTCATTCGAGGTAAGTAGCAAGAAGCCCTCAGTCTCCAGAGGCTGGCAGCACTGAAAAACAGGCGGTTATCTTCATTGCCGATCAGCTCTGTCGCCCGAGGGGATAACTTGGAGGGCTCACCTTTGGCTGCACGGGCAA
>NZ_DDOI01000083.1:0-313 GCF_002341575.1 Marinobacter sp. UBA2498
GCAGATCGTCCATGGCGGCGCGCTGAGCGACAACGGCATGGCCAGCTTCGCCCCATCGCTGAGCGAGGACGAAGTCGAGGCGATCCGCCAATATGTCATCAAGCGCGCCAACGAGGACAAAGCGATGGAGGCGGAGCGCGCCAAGACGCGCATCACGCGGCGCTGATCATCCCCTGAACACGACGGTCCGCTGGCCGTTGAGCAGGACGCGCTCCTCGAGATGCAGGCGGACCGCTTCGGCGAGCACGCGGCTTTCGATATCGCGGCCCTTGCGCACCAGCGCATCGGGGGTGTCGGCATGGCCGATGCTCTC
>NZ_DDOI01000083.1:556-5500 GCF_002341575.1 Marinobacter sp. UBA2498
TGAAGCCGGGCAGGAAGCTGTGGTGGATGTTGATGCAGCGCCCGGCGAAATGCGCCGCCTGCTCGTCCGACAGGATCTGCATGTAGCGCGCCAGCACCACCACATCGGCCTCATATTTCTGGAACAGCTCATCAATATGGGCGAAAGCTTCCTCTTTGTTTTCCTTGCTTACCGGCACGTGGTGGTAGGGAATCTCATGCCACTCCACCATCCGGCGCAGGTCGTCGTGGTTGGAGATGACCGCCACGATCTCGGCATTGATCTCCTTGCTGTGCCAGCGGTGCAGCAGATCAGCCACACAATGGGATTCCTTGCTGCACATCAGGATGACTTTCTTGGGCTGGGCCGAGTCGGCAATGTGCCAGTTCATATTGAATTCGCGGGCAATCGGCTCAAACGCGGCGCGGAACTGGTCCAGACCGAACGGAATCGAGGTGGCCTTGATCTCGTGCCGCATGAAAAACCAGCCGGTTTGCGTGTCGGAATGGTGACTCGCCTCGGTAATCCAGCCATTGTATGTCGACAGAAAATTACTCACCTTGGCGACAATTCCCACCCGGTCGGGGCAGGAAATCACAAGACGATAGGTATGCTCCATGAAAGCCTTTCCTTAACTGAAATCCGGGAAAGCAGGTGCGTCGGGGAATCACCGCCGACATTAACGGCAGGTTAACGGTACGCACCTATGAAAATGACCGGCTATCATAGCCTATCTGAACGCCAGAAACGAGGAATGGAGATATGGATAGAGGCCTCTACCAACGCACAATCAAAAACCTCGCCACGGGGCGCTCAGGCCGCCTTTCGATTGCGGCCGCCTTGACCTTTTTCATCACCACCGCGCCGGCCTTCGGACAGGCCATTCTCGAGGGTGAGCGGTTTCACCCGGTTACCGCAACCCAGGGCATGGTTGCCACCAGCCATACACTGGCCACCGAGGTGGCTCTGGAAGTGCTGAAAAACGGCGGCAATGCAATCGATGCAGCCGTTACCGCCGGTTTTGCACTCGCTGTTACCCAGCCCCGTTCCGGCAACATTGGCGGTGGCGGTTTCATGCTGATTTCCAGGGGCGACGGATCAGATCCGGAAGCCATTGATTATCGCGAAAAAGCGCCCGCTGCCGCCACAGAAACCATGTTCCAGGACGAATCCGGCGAGGTGGTCAGGAACCGCAGTCGTTTTACCCACCTGGCCGCAGGGGTTCCGGGCACAGTTGCCGGCCTTGCACTGGCGCTGGAGCGGCACGGCACCATTACCCTCAAGCAGGCACTGGCGCCGGCCATCAAACTGGCCCAAGACGGTTTCGTAGTGCCCCAGCGTTTTACTGAAGGTCTGGAGCAGGCCCGGGAGAGACTCGAGCGATGGCCCGCCACCCGTGACACCTTTTATAGGGAAGACGGCAGCGCCTGGCAGCCCGGGAAACGCTTTCGACAGCCGGAACTGGCGGCAACACTCCAGCGCATTGCCGACAACGGCGTGAAAGGCTTTTACGAAGGCGAAACCGCCGATCTGATTGCCAGCGAAATGGAACGGAATGGCGGCCTCATCACGCACCAGGACCTGAAAGACTATCGCCCGGTTGTCCGGGCGCCGGTTCACGGCAACTATCGCGGGTACGATATTTTCTCGATGTCGCCGCCCTCCTCCGGCGGCACGCACATTGTCCAGATCCTGAATATCCTGGAAGGCTTCCCGATGGCCGAGTTTGGCCATAACTCCGCTGATGCGATTCATCACATGGCCGAAGCCATGAAACTGGCCTACGCGGACCGTTCAAAATACCTCGGCGACACGGATTATGTGGAGGTGCCGCTGGCGGGGTTAACCAGCAAAGGCTACGCAGAAGAACTGCGCAAAGGCATTGATCCAGACAGGGCACGACCGGCCAGCGACATCAATCCCGGCCAGCCAGCTGCCTGGGAAAGCCCTGAAACCACCCATTTTTCCGTGGTGGATAAATGGGGCAACGCCGTGTCCAACACCTACACAATCAATTTCAGTTATGGATCCGGCATTACGGTGGAAGGCGCTGGATTCCTGCTTAACAACGAAATGGACGACTTCAGTGCCAAGCCCGGTGTGCCCAACGCTTATGGCCTGATCGGTGGCGAAGCCAACAAGGTCGAGCCCGGCAAACGCATGCTGAGCTCCATGTCGCCCACTATCGTTAAGAAGGATGGCAAGAACGTTCTGGTTACCGGCAGCCCCGGAGGCTCCCGGATCATTACCACCACCTTGCAGGTGATCCTCAATGTGATTGATCATGGAATGAACATCCAGACCGCCGTGAGCGCTCCGCGCATGCACCACCAGTGGCTGCCGGATGAAATCCGGATCGAACAGGGCATCAGCCCCGACACCATCCGGCTTCTGCAGGAGCGGGGGCACACGGTGGTCGGTGGATCAGCCATGGGCGCCATCCAGAGCATCCTGATTGACGAAGAGGGTGTTCTCAATGGTGGCGCGGACCCGAGGAGGAGCACTTCGTCGGCCATGGGCTATTAACGGGCAATTGACCAGGGTCACTGACCTGAATGGAGGCTTTATGTATCTTTCTGTACAACTGAGCTGCTATCCCCTGAAAGAGGAGTACAAGCAGCCAATCAAAGACCTGATCGCGCGCCTGGAGCAGACCGGACTGGAAGTCTATCCGGGGCGAATGAGCACCGAGATTTTCGGCGACTATGATGAGGTTATGGGCGTGCTCTCGGACACCATGAAATGGTCGTTCGAGACCTACGGCAAATCTGTCTTCGTGGCGAAGATCATGGAGGGCGACCGGAGACCGAAATGACAGCACCGAGTGGGCCAGACAACCAGCAACAGAAACCGGATCATAACCAACAACCGGTCATTCCGAACCAGTCTGCGTTCCTTTGGCTGAGCGCTGCCATCTTCCTGATGGTGCTCTGGCTGCAGGATGGCGGACAACCGCGGCTTCAGGACCTCGCCTACTCGGAATTCAAGACGGCTGTTGTGAACAATCAGGTGGCAGAAGTCACGTTGAAAGAAGAAGCCATTACCGGCTTGTTCACCGACAGCGGTGCAGCCGATTTCAGCTCTGACAGCCCACCCCACACCAGCACGCCCGGTTTCCATACCATCCGCCCGCCCATGGAAGACCCGTCGCTGCTCAACCTTCTTGAAGAGCACAGTGTCACCATTCGGGCCACGCCATCAGGTCTGCCCTGGTGGCAGGAAATGATTCGCGGCTTCCTGCCCTGGATCCTGCTGCTGGCGCTGATGTTCTGGTTCTGGGGTGCAGCGCAGAAACGCATGACACAGGGTGGCGGCCCGTTTGATTTCAGCCGCTCCAAGGCACGGCGGGCCCACAAGGAAACCTCTACCGCCACCCTGGACGACGTGGCCGGCATTGAATCCGCCAAGCGGGAAATTGCCGAGATCATCGATTTCCTGAAATCTCCCGAAAAATACCGGGCACTGGGTGCCGTCATGCCCAAGGGCGTGCTTCTGGTCGGCCCGCCGGGCACCGGCAAGACACTACTGGCCCGGGCCATCGCCGGCGAAGCCGAGGTGCCCTTCTACAGCATCAGCGCCTCGGAATTCATCGAGATGTTCGTGGGTGTCGGCGCCGCGCGGGTTCGGGACATGTTCAAGGAAGCCCGGAAAGACGCGCCGGCGCTGATTTTCATCGACGAACTGGATGCCATTGGCCGATCACGTGGTGCGGGCCTGGGTGGTGGCCATGATGAACGCGAGCAGACACTGAACCAGATCCTCACGGAAATGGACGGTTTCGAGGCTCACGAAAATGTTCTGGTACTGGCTGCCACTAACCGGCCGGACGTACTCGACAGTGCCCTGCTCCGCCCGGGCCGTTTTGACCGCAAGATCACCCTCGACCGCCCCCACAAGGAGGCCCGTGCGGCGATCCTGGCCGTTCACGTGCGAAAGGTGCCCCTGGCGAATGATGTCGACCTGGATCAACTGGCCGCACGCACCATCGGCTTTTCCGGGGCGGATCTCAAGAACCTCGTAAATGAAGCGGCGCTCACCGCAGCCCGCGAAAGCCTGCATGAGGTGAATGCCCATTGCTTTGATCTGGCCCGGGACAGAATTATTCTCGGTGAAGAGCGCGACACCAAGCTGAACCCGCAGGAGCGTGAGGCTGTTGCCTACCACGAGTGTGGTCACGCCATCATGGCCTACTACATGCCGAACGCGGATCCCCTTACCAAGTTGACCATCATTCCCCACGGCATGGCCATGGGAGTGACGGAACAAACCCCGCGGGAAGATCACTACACCTACACCGAAAGCTATCTTAAGGATCGCATCAAGGTGATGCTTGGCGGTCGCTGCTCGGAAAAGCTGATCTACGGAGAAGTCAGTACCGGCGCCCAGAACGACCTCAAGGAGGCCACCGCGCTGATACGCAAGATGATCGGCCAGTGGGGCATGAGCGAAAAGATCGGCCCGCTGGGCCTGAACATCGGCGAGGAACATGTTTTCCTGGGCCGGGAGATGGGCATGCCGAGGGAGTTCAGCGAAAAGATGGCTGAGATGATTGACGAGGAAATCCAGTCCCAGCTCCTGGCCCTCGAGAAGGCAACCCTCGACTTCCTGACCGAGCACCGAAACCAGTTGGACGCACTGGCCAAAGCCGTGCTGAAACAGGAAACGCTGTCAGCAGAGGACGTCGAGGAAATCCTGCGCAAGGAAGATGCACGGAAGATTGCCTGATACTCAAGTCATGGCCTAGATCACCAGGTAATGACTGAACAGGGTAATACAGAACCCAAGGACCGCTCCCAGAGGTGGCCCCCAATGCCGGTCAAGCCTCGACTGAGGAGCGATGTCCTGGAAAATCAGGTACAGAATACCCCCGGAAGCCATCAGCATCAGTGAGCCCAGTAATACGGGGCGCTCCGACAAGAAGAAATAGCCAAACAGGCCGGCCACCGGACCTGTGATCACCAGGCT
>NZ_DDOI01000083.1:5523-10950 GCF_002341575.1 Marinobacter sp. UBA2498
AGGCTACTCATAAAGACCAGCGTCTTTCGGGAGCTGTGGCCTTTCAGGTAAAGCAACTCCCGATAGGCGTTGAACCCTTCCGGCAAGTTCTGCAAGGCAATGAGTAACGCCATGAGCAGCGCAATCTCGGTGTTCACCACGGCGAGCCCGCCCAGCGCGGCAGCTTCCGGAATAAAATCCAGCATCACACCCAGGAGCTGCGGAGATTCACGGCGTTTCAAACCGAGAACCCGCTCTATCAGGAAGAATATGAGCCCGCCCGCAAGAATAGCCGGAATCGCAAGAAGGGATCCTCCCATGCTGGATCGGCCTTCCGGAATAAAAACCACAGCGACCGCGCCAAGCAGGATGCCGCCACCGAGCGCGATCACGAAATGGCGAAACTCCTGCTCCAGCCAATTGGGTCGGATCCGTTCAAAGCTGGCGAGCAGTCCGCCCAGTGGAATGCAGGCGCCGGCAAGGACGGTCAGTCCAACAATGGAGAGAACATCTATAAACATCAGCTAATCAAGACCTATGGAGCAACCGATGGGATTCAGGGCGTGACCGTGACGGGAAGGTTCAGGGCCACCAACAATCGCTCTGCGCCGGGCTCCTGGAGCAGTGTGCATTCCCGGCTTAGCACCAGCTCTACCGCCCTTTCCTGTCGTAGAATTCCGGCCACAACAGCCGGATCCGTTGATGGCAGAGACCTTACACGAAGCTCCGATTCCTGAATACCCAGGTCCTGCGCGACGCCTTTAAGATCGTCGGCTGAGACCGTCGAGTCAGCGCCCAACAGTAGTGTCACGGGCCGGTGGGAATGACGAACCACCTCAGCGGTTGCCTGGACAGCGCGGCCGTTAGCGCCATGATGGTCATTGAGAAACACCACAACCCTGCCCAAAGGTTCGGCCCGACTTTCACACCAGAGCAAGACCCTTCCCCGGGAACGACGAACCAGCCCTTTTGCCGTCGAGCCCAAGCGCGCACCGGGCTCGGAGGACCAACCAACGCGGCCCAGCACCAGAAGATCCTGAGGGCCGGCGAGCGCCAGCACCTCATCAATCACATGGCCCCGGGCGACACTCAGGGATTGCCTGCCACCGTATGACGCGACGGCACCTGCAAGAGCACGGCGGGCCTCGCTCGCCAACCTTTGCATGCGCTGTTCAACGTCGCCAGCAGCCAGGGGGCGGCTGATACCGGACGAACCGCCCACTTCGCGGGCAAAACCATAGCCGGCGCTTCGCAGCTGATTCAGCTCCTCAACAAACACACCGAGCACATCGGCACCGGTATTCGCGGCAATCCCGACCGCAGCCTGCAAGGCGGCGTAACTCATCCTGGAACCATCGAGAAGTACCAGTACACGACCGGTTGTGGTGCGGGGATCAGCCTGGTCTGCTGGCCTATCAGTCACGATCCTTGCCTCCGCTGCTGTTCGCTTCTCCGTTCTCGTCCCGTTTCTTGCTGGCCTCCGCGAACTTCTCCAGGCGTTCGGCAACCCGGTGATTGAAGCTGTTCTCGGGGAACTCGCCATTACTATCCGGTTCTCCGGGCTCAAGACCGGTTAGCAGCTCAATTGCCTCATTGATGCTTGAAATCGGATAGATCCGGAACCGGTCTTCAGTGATCGCCTTCCTTACATCGGCTCTCAGCATCAAATGTTCAACATTGCTTGCGGGCAGCAGAACGCCCTGCCCGCGGACATCGCCGGCCCCCTTGCAGACATCGAAAAAGCCTTCGATCTTCTCGTTCACGCCACCCACAGCCTGAACTTCACCATGCTGGTTCATGGACCCTGTCACCGCGAAGGATTGTTTGAGTGGGACTCGGGAAATGGCAGACAGCAACACACAGGTTTCTGCCACCGAAGCGGAATCGCCCTCGACACCACCGTAGGATTGCTCGAAGGCCAGGCTCGCCGAAAGCGACAGTTCACCATCGCCTGCATACCGGCTCGCCAGGAATCGGGACAATATCATCACGGCCTTACTATGAATGGGGCCGCCGAGTTTGGCCTCCCGCTCGATATCCACCACCTGCCCCTTACCGGGACGGGCCGTGGCGGTAATCCGGGTAGGCTGCCCGAACATCGACGCCCCAAGCCTGAGCACCGAAAGACCATTTACCTGAGCTACCTCCTCGCCAGTAGTGGCTATCATCACCACACCCCGGCTGATTTGCTCGCGACTTCGTTCCCGGACCCGGCTGGCCCGGTATTCCCGTTCATCAATGGCCTGCTGGAGATGGCTGGCTTCAACAGTATCGGCCCCGGCCTGTCCCGCCCAGTGGTCTGCCTCGCTCAGAATGTCGCGGAGCACCCGGTCGTGGGCGGTCAGTTTGCGCTGGTCTGCTGCCAACCGGCTGGCATGTTCAATCAGCCGGGCCACGGCGCTTCGCTCCAGCGGTCGCATTTTCAGGCCCCGGGCCATGGTGGCGATCATGCGCGCGTAGAGTTCATAGCATTCTTCATTGCGGTCCAGGTCGTCCTCGAAATCCACTTCTACTTTGAACAGGTCCAGAAAGTCGGGATCATAGTGGGACAGCAGGTAATAGAGCATCCGGTCCCCGAGCAGAACCACCTTGACCGACACCGGAATGGGCTCCGGCTGCAGGCTGACGGTACTCACCAATCCATAGAGCCGATCCAGGGACTCGATGCGGATTTCGCCTGAAGACAGGATCCTCTTGAGGCTTTCCCAGGCCATCGGCTGGGTTAGCACCCGGCGGGCGTCAATGATCAGATAGCCGCCGTTGGCACGGTGCATGGAACCACCGCGAATCAGCGTGAAGTCGGTATAGAGATTGCCTTGCCGGGCCCGATGTTCGATTTGCCCCGCCAGGTGTTGATGATTGGGCAGATCCTCATAGATGACCGGCGCGCCTACGGTTTCGGCATTATCCACCAACAAGTTGACCTTATAACGGGCCAGCAGCCCTGCCGGTGGCCCGTTATCGCCGTCCTGAAAGGCTTCGGCATGCTCCACCACGTCTTCGCGGACCGCATCCAGATAGTCCACAATATCCGGGAGGTGGGACCACTTTCCCCTGAGTTCCCCGATCGGGCCGCCGAGTGTCAGCTGGACCATCTCTTCATTCAGAGCGTGGACGCGCTCCCGAACTTCTTTCCGCATCCTGGGAATCTGCTGGATGGTCTGCTGCAGCTTCTTCTGAAGCTCCTCAACCTTGGATTCAACCAGTTGTTTCTCTTCATCCGAAAAGTTCTTGTATTCCTCGGGATCGATCACCTCACCCTTGCGCATGGGGGCAAAGGTAAAACCGGCTGGCGTTGTGATCATGGCAATGTTGTTGCGGTTGGCCTCTTCCTGGATCTCGAACAGGCCCTGGTGCTGCCGCTTGGCCATTTCTTCCTGCAGCTCCTGCAAGCGGGCCTGGTATTCCTCGCTTTCAAAAGCCGCCGGAATGGCCGTGCGAAGCTCTTCTGCCAGCTCACTCATGTCTTTCTTGAATTGCTGCCCCTGCCCCGCTGGCAGCTGGATTGCGCCCGGCCGATCTGAAAAGCGGAAGTTATAGACATGGCACCAATCTGGAGGAACCGGTTGCCTAGCTGCATTCAGGGAAAGAAAGCGTTCGACAAGTTCGTGTTTACCTGCCCCGGAGGGTCCGAGGACAAAGAGATTAAAACCCTCTGCCCGAATACCGCCGCCAAATTCCAGCGCTCGCAAAACCCGGTCCTGACCGTAGGGTTGATCCAGGTCTTGCAGGTCATCGGTGGTTACGAAATCCAGCTTGTTTTCCGGACAAACGTGGTAGACCTGGTCTCCGGTTAAGGGGGTGGGTAGTGGCATTACATCCTCCTGATGGTTTCCACCCGAAGGTGGAGTACGCCGATTACGTCGAACGAGTAATCCGGGGGCAACGCCCCCTCATCAGGAAACTATAGATTATGGCTGGGGCCCTGCTCCAACAATCGGGGGGCCCTAACGCCACTCGAGGGTCTTGGGCTCCACCGCATGTTCACAGAACAGATGCCCGACATCCGGCACCGCAAAGCAGCGGTCGCCCCGCTGGGGCTGGCGGGCGTTGAACTCAGTATGGCTGATGCCAACCTCCCACAACTCTTCACACTCCCACCCATCGGGCTTGAGTTCGATCCGCACTTCCGCACCAATCAGGTTGATGGCCTCTATGCGAAATGGCAGGTGGGCCTGATCACTGGCAGCCTGAGTCAGCCGCACCTCGTGGGGCCGCAGATAGAGCTGGGCGTCGTCGTTTTCACAGCCTTCGGGCAAGCGAATCCAGGCGTCGCCCTGGCTCATGACGCCGTCGCGGACCTTGCCGGACAACACATTCACCTGGCCCAGAAATTCGAACACAAAGCGACTGTCCGGGCGGCCATAAAGCTCCAAGGGCGTATCAACCTGTTCAATCCGGCCATTGCTCATCACCACCACCTGGTCGGAGAGCTCCAGGGCCTCCTCCTGATCGTGGGTCACGAAAACACTGGTGAAATGCAGCTCGTCATGGAGGCTGCGCAGCCAGCGGCGAAGGTCTTTTCGCACCTTGGCATCAAGCGCTCCGAAGGGCTCATCCAGCAGAAGAATCTCCGGGCGCATGGCCATGGCCCGCGCCAGGGCGATGCGTTGCTTCTGCCCACCTGAAAGCTGCGCGGGGTAGCGGTCGGCCAGGTGTTCCAGCTGCACCATTTCCAGCAGGTCTTTTACCCGCTTGCGGATCTCGGGCTTGCCGGGACGCTCCTTGCGCGGAAGCACATTGAGGCCAAAGGCCACGTTCTCGGCCACTGTCATGTGACGAAACAACGCATAGTGCTGGAACACAAACCCCACACGCCGGTCCCGCACATGCAGATCGGTCACATCCTTGCCGCTGAACCGGATTCGGCCCTCTTCGGGAGTTTCCAGGCCGGCAATGATCCGCAGCAGCGTGGTCTTGCCCGAACCGGAAGGGCCCAGCAATGCCGTGAGCTGGCCATCCGGAATGGTCAGATTGATGTCATGCAGGGCCTGGAACTTGTCGAAAAACTTGTTGATACCCTGTATCTCGATGCTCATTGGAAACCCTTAGTTACGACTCTGACGCCATTCAACGATGGCCTTGACGACAAGCGTGATCAGCGCAATACCTGCTAGCAGCGAAGAAGCTGCAAAAGCGCCCACGGTGTTGTAATCCTGGTAAAGCAGCTCTACCTGCAACGGCAGCGTATTGGTCTCGCCCCGGATGTTGCCCGAGACCACCGACACGGCACCGAACTCGCCTACAGCCCGGGCGTTGGTGAGGATCACGCCGTAAAGGAGCGCCCAGCGGATATTCGGGAAGGTCACCCGCCGGAACAGCTGCCAGCCGGACGCGCCCAGCACCACGCCGGCCTCTTCCTCTTCCCGACCCTGTTGCTGCATCAGCGGGATCAGTTCTCTGGCCACAAACGGACAGGTCACAAATACGGTAACCATCACGATGCCC
>NZ_DDOI01000083.1:11159-28601 GCF_002341575.1 Marinobacter sp. UBA2498
TTGAGAATATTGCTGACGTAACCGGCCCAACCCTCGGCAAACGCTTGCACAAAAATCAGCACCAGGGGCATAAACAGCAGAAGCACCGTCAGGCCGACGGCGATTCCGATCAGAGTGCGACGAACCAGAGGGTTGTCGCCAACGCGGCGATGTTTACGCACAGCCATACCCTAACCTCCGTGCAGGCGCTTGAGATAGCGCCCCTGCCAGACGTTGATCGCCAGGAGCAGCAACAGCGATACCGTCATAACCACTGCGGCAATGGCGCTGGCCGCCGGAAAATCGTATTCCTCCAGGCGAACAAAGATCATCAGACTGATCACTTCACTGATGTAGGGTGAGTTGCCGGCAATAAAGATAACCGCGCCGTATTCCCCAAGGCTGCGGGCAAACGAAAGCGCACCACCGGTCACCACAGCCGGCCAGAGTGTCGGGAACAGGATTTTCCGAAAGACCGTCATGTCCGAAGCACCCAGGCTCATGGCGGCTTCTTCATCCTCCGGCGCCATTTCCTCCAGTACCGGCTGAACCGTGCGCACCACAAACGGTACACTGGTGAAGGCCATCGCCACCACAATACCCAGCGGTGTGAATGCCACTTCAATACCCAGATCGGCGAGATACTGCCCATACCAGCCGTTCTCGGCAAACAAGGTTGCTAGTGTGATGCCGGCCACGGCGGTTGGCAGCGCGAAAGGCAGATCCATGATCGCATCCAGCAGCCGCTTGCCGGGAAACTCGTAACGCACCAGCACCCAGGCCATCAGCAGGCCGAACACGCAGTTGAATAGAGACGCTGCCAGGGCTGCCAGCGCGGTGACTTTATAGGACGCAACCACCCGCGGATCGGTGATCACAAACCAGAACTGCTCCCACCCCATGCCGGCGGCACGGATAAACAGGCCGCTGATGGGCAGAAGCAGCACCAGGCTGATAAAGAAAAGCGAAATGCCGAGGCTCAGTCCGAACCCCGGCAAAACGCGTTTGGTGGCGGGAGCGCTCAGCCGCTTTGACGGGCGCTCCGAAACGTCAGTGGTGGCCATGAATCAGCTGCGCATCCCTTAGCGGCGACGCTGCAATTGGTCCAGTTTGCCGCCACTGGCAAAGTGGGTCTCCATGGCATTTTCCCAGCTGCCGGCGATGTCCTGAATCGGCATCAGCTTCAGTTCGGGGAACTTGTCAGCCACTTCCGCTTTCACGGTTTCGTTGTGCACCCGGTAGTTGAATCCAGCCAGCATGCGCTGGGCTTCTTCGGAGTACAGATGCTTCAAGTAGGCCTGAGCCAGTTCTTCGGTGCCCTTCTTCTCGATGTTCTTGTCGATCCAGGTCACCGGGAACTCGGCCAGGAAACTCACTTTCGGGACCACAACCTGGAAATTCTTGTCCGGGTTCAGGGCCGGAATGTTGTTCACTTCGGATTCGAAGGTCAGCAGCACATCACCCAGGCCCCGTTCCACAAACGTGGTGGTGGCACCACGACCGCCGGAGTCGAATACCTTAACCTGGCCCAGCAGGTCGCTGAGGAAAGCATCAATCTTCTCCTGGTCGTCACCGAACTTGTCCTGGGCAAAACCCAGCGCCGCCAGGTAGGTATAGCGGCCGTTACCGGAGGTTTTCGGGTTCGGCATGATCAGTTCGACATCTTCGCGGATCAGATCATCCCAGTTCTGGATATTCTTGGGGTTACCCTCGCGCACCAGGAACGCCATGGTGGAATAGTACGGAGAGCTGTTATTTGGCAGGCGTGATGCCCAGTCCTCGGGAATCAGGTTGCCGCGCTCGGCCAGAATGTTTACGTCGGTGACCTGGTTGTAGGTAACCACATCCGCACCCAGCCCCTGCAGGATGGCGCGCGCCTGCTTGGAAGAGCCAGCGTGTGACTGCTGGATATCGACGGTTTCGCCGGTTTTTTCTTTCCAGTAGTCCTGGAACAGAACGTTGTATTCGGCAAACAGCTCGCGGGCAATATCGTAGGAGGAGTTCAGAAGCTCACGCTCCTGGGCAGAAGCCGGCCCTGTTAGCGAGAACGCCAGTGCCAGCGCACTGAACCACAGGCCCTTACGGGCTTTGGAACCGGAAAAAATCGAATTCGGCATAGTCGGCAGAGCTCCCAGTTAACTCGGAATCTTTATATACGCCAGAGGAATAGGTCGGCGTTTTCTTAGAACGCAAAGATAAAGTAGTCACCTAGGAACAACAATACTCCACCTAGATGATTTATAACTCCTTTAATAACTTTGAGCTATATAAATCACCATTGAAAACCCTACCGATGATTTAGCGTCGCTGAGGTGGTGTACAGCGCATCTTCCACTACTATCAAGGTAAGTCAGCGCTAGAGAAGACGTTGCCGTGGGACTGTCGATCAAGACAACAGAGTTTGCGCCGGAAGAGTTTGAACGTTTTGCCGCCAAGGTCAGGACGGATCTCAAGGCACTTACTCGTCTTCTGAACAGGCCCGGCTTTGGCGAAGGCGCAAGCTCCATCGGAGCCGAGGTAGAGTTCTACATCGTAAACCCGGCCCTGCGCGTTCAACCTATCAACACCGAAATCGCCGCCCGCGTTCAGGACCCTCAACTGACGGTTGAGCTTAACCGCTTCAATCTCGAATACAATCTCAGCCCCCAGGCTTTCAAGGGCTCTCCCTTCGCCAGAACAGAGCAGGAGTTGCTCTCTGCGATCCAACGGATCAACCAGCACGCCGCATCACTGGATGGAGAACTGGTGCCGATCGGCATTCTGCCCACGCTTCGCCAGTCTGATATGGGTGCGAAGGCAATGACAGACGAGCCCCGCTATCATGCGTTATCCAAAGCGCTGATCCAGCAACGGGGAGAGCCATTCAGCATCCATATTGGTGGTAACGACGTTATCAATCTGGAAGCTGACGACGTCTATATGGAAGGAGCAAACACGTCCTTCCAGCTTCACTGGCGGGTGCCCGCACACCGTTTTGCCGATTACTTCAATGCGGTCCAACTGGTCACGCCGGTTGTCCTCGCTCTGGCCAGCAATTCACCCAGCCTGTTCGGCCACCACCTGTGGGACGAAACCCGCATTGCCCTGTTCAAGCAATCCATCGACAGCCGATCGCCCAACCATAAAACCTGGCGCCATCCGCCACGGGTATACTACGGCAATGGCTGGACACGCAGCGCCTGGGAACTCTTTGCCGCCTCGGCATCGCTCTATCCGCCCATCATTCCACTGATGTCGGAGGAAGACCCGATGGCGGTGATTGATCGCGGTGATGTGCCGAAACTGGCTGAACTGCGACTGCACCAGGGAACCACCTGGCCCTGGAACCGTGCCATCTACGACCATACCGAAGGCGGCCACCTGCGCATCGAGATTCGCTCAATGCCCGCAGGCCCTACGGCTGCTGATATGTGTGCGAACGGGCTGTTCATAATTGGCGCTGCGCTGGCAGTCCTTGATGATATTCATCATCTGACGTCGATACTTCCCTTCCATTACACGGAACACAACTTCTACCGCGCCGCGAAATATGGCGTTGGCGCAGAAATCATATGGCCACACAAGAATCAGGTTCAGTTGCAGGATACGCCCCTGTTAAACGTGGCCCGGGATCTGCTACCCCGCGCCCGGGACGCACTGGCACAAACAGCCGTGGACGAGTCAGAAATTCACCGCTTGCTGGGAATTATCGAAGGCCGCATTGAAACCGCCATGTCGGGCGCCCGGTGGCAACGCCAAATCACCGAATCCCTGTTCAAATCCCTGAGCCCCGACGAGGCCTTCCAGACCATGCTCTCCCTGTACATGGCCAACCAGAAGACAAATACGCCGCTCCATGAATGGACATTGTCGCCGTGAGTAACTCGAACGTCCTTGATTATTTGAATGATCCCTCGCCCCGGACCCTGGGCCGCTCCGCCCTTGAGTGGTTGGACCAGCTACAAAAGCCCACGATTATTCGTGTTGCCGGTCGTGATCGCTCCCGGACCCGAGCCATGGCAACGCTGCTTCACGGCAATGAGCCTTCAGGTCTGTTTGCCCTTCACAGGTGGCTACTTGAGCAGCATACCCCCGATGTCAACATGCTGTTTCTGCTGGGAGGCGTCTACCCGGCGAAGATCCCACCCATGCTCTCACTGCGCCAGTTGTCGGAAGGACGTGATCTGAACCGGTGTTTCAAAGAGCCGTTTGAGGGAGAAGAAGGTGCGATCGCAAAGGCCATGCTGGCAGAGTTGCACAAAGTGAAACCAGAGTGCCTGCTGGACGTACACAACACCTCAGGCACGGGCCCCTCCTTCGCGGTGACCATCACCAATGATGCGGCCCACCAGGCGTTGACCTCTCTGTTCACAGACCGCCTCATAATGACAGATCTTCGCCTCGGCGCCCTGATGGAATACTCCGAGCAGGAAGTCCCAACGGTAACCATCGAATGTGGTGGGTCCCAAGATGATCAGGCCCATCAATTGGCGTATGAGGGCCTCGTGCGGTATGCCTCAAGGCCAGACGTGTTATCACTCGAAAAGGCGGAGTGGGACGTGGAGGTACTAAGAAATCCGATTCGGGTGGAGCTGGTTCCGGAAGCAACCATAGAATATCTTCCTGAACCCTCCGGCCGGGCTGACCTCACTTTACCACCAGACATCGAACACCGAAATTTCGGGATCGTATCGCCAAATGAGCCGCTGGGATGGATTGGAAAAAAAGGCCTCAGCGTACTCAACGCCATCGGCCATAACCGGACCGAGAACATGGGGCAGGTTTTTCAGGTCAGAGAGGGGCAAATCTTCCCCGCGCAGGCCATCAAAGCCTTTATGATCACCACCAATCCGGTGATTGCGAAGAGTGATTGCCTCTTCTACGCGGTCAAGGCGACTGGTGAGCCCATTTTCTGACAAGAAACAATAAGGCAAGCGACCCTTTCGTCCCTCCAATATGGCATGGACTCGCCCATTAAGCACAAACCGTTCGTTATCTATGGCTGATACGTCTTTATCCTGTGACAATTTCGAACATCAAAGTGAAGCCACGATACGTTTAACTCAACGCTTCCAATCATCTCAAAATCAGGGTCTGTTGAATGGCTCAAAATGTCCTGGCGTACTTCTTCAGCGGCTCGTTCAGCAAAGAGACAGTCTGCCGCACGACCGAAAGTATGTTGGCTGTAGCGTGAGTAAAATGGGCTGTCTTTGGTACGCAGCCCGCTCCACTCTCTTTCTTTGCCCCAGTAGTAGTTGTTAACCGTCATGGGGCCGTATCTCCGCCTCAGACGGTCAAGGGTTATAAGGAGCCGTTCGTCCAACAGTTCCCAGGCTTTCTCCCCCCATTCTTGGAAGACCTTGGGTGGCACCAACTCGTGAATAGCAAAATACTCGCAGCGATACATGGCATTGCTCCTCCCACAAAAATAACGTTCAGACAGCCAATGGTTTTATGGCTTGAATGTAAGAACCTGCGGAACAATATTTGCCCTTCCCGCACCTCCCTGAAGAGTAAAGGCGGACGCCATCCAGTAGGTTTTACGGCGTGGGTCTGGCTGGATATCGAGGTAGTCTCCCCATGCTCGAGCGTGGGGCTGGTGGCTAGAGGCATCGCCCAGGGCCATCTGCCAGTTTGGCAAAGCATTCGACTCTCTGTCATCCAGCCACCCGACCCCCAGCGTTGGGTGGCGGCCTCCGGCACCGCACACCGCGACTATGCCCACATCGCCCCGTTGGTTCGGGCAAACTGACGGATAAGCCCAGGCCCGGTCCGAATTCCACAGATCGGGCTCATCAATCAGCTCATTCGAACTCTTCCTGATTCTCACCACGCGTACGAAGGGAAAAGGGTGCTGAACATCCGCCGAGGCCACCCAGACGAAACCAAGAACACCGCCTGACTCCCACGCTCCGAGAACGCGATCATCCATGCGATTCATCCATTGACTTGTCGCATCATCAGGTTTTGCGTAAGGGCCGTCGCGCCAATGCCTCACAGCGACGGAAACTTGCGAGACATCCTCTTCGTCGTCAGGCCATCGGAACACCTCGATAGATGGCTGAAAATAGCTCAGGCTGGCAAAGATCGCCGTACTTCCCATGCCACGACAAAAACGGAGAGATCCGAATTCTTCCGTTGACCAGGCTTCCCGGGAGATCGCTTCACGCGCCTTCAATTGATCCAGGGACAGTCGTAACACCACCGCTCTTTGCCAGCGGTCTGTGGTTGTGCTGAAAACGTTGAACGACAGCAAGAGGTGGTTATCTGATTCGGCCAGATCGGGGTAATCCAGCCAGGTCCCCGACCACTGTTCGTCAATGTCCGTCGGAGTTGTATCCCACCAGGTCCATGTACCAGGCGCGCCGGATGAACTGACAGCGACACGAATCAGGTTTCCTTGGGTGGTCTTGGAAAACTGCAGAAGCCAGATCCAGAGCCGTCTGGCAGAGCAGTAGTGAATGAGCTGATCGCAACAGAATCCAGCGCCTGCGGGAGGCAATTCCGTGTAGGGGTCTACAAACACCCAGTTGTCGCCACCGTCGGTGGTTCGGGAACAGAACCAGTTGCCCGTGACGATAATGCGTTTGCCGGAGCATGCAAGAGCAGGTTCCAGGATTGTAGCTGCCTGTCCCCCGGTGTCGCCACTGTTCAACCGCTTGGTATCGACGATAGCTGTCATGGCTTTTTGCCTTTCCGGCCTTTTGAACCCTCGTCGATGACGGCCTCAGGCAGTGCCGATGTTTGCTCACCCGGTCCTCCCTCGGCTTCCGGCTCCGGCTGGCTTTCCGATGACGGACGAGAGATTTTGCCGGGCCCCGGCGCCTTTCGACGCGGCGAAATGTTTTGATCTTTCTGATCGAAATCAGGTTTTTCTGCCGGTTGTCCGGAGGCCACCTTTTCGGCTGCGTCTCGTGCAGGTTGCTTTTCAGGTGCCTGGTCAGTCAAGGAATGGTGTTTTCCCACTCCCTTCTTCTCTTTTGGGTCCGCCATTTATGTCACCAGTCGCAAGATATAGCCGCCCATTACGGTCCAGAACAGAACGCTATACCAGCGTTCTCCCAGTTTCCTGTTGATGGTTCTTCCCAGCAAGGTACAACCCGCCATAACAAGGACCAGAGTACCTGCCAGAACCAGATGCTCGATTTGCAGCAAGCCGGACTGACTGAACACCACGGCCTTGGTCGTGTCGCCGACGAGGGACACCAGAGAGGCGGCGCCCACAAAGTAAAAACGCTCAAGCTGCAGGCTGCGAAGTGCAACGCCCTTGAGCGGCCCCGAAGTACCTGAAATACCTGAGGTAGCGCCAGAACAGAACGCTAGCCCAACCCCCCAGGCTTTTTTCGCGCGATGATAGGGCGAAAACTCCCACACGAGGGTGACAACAATCACCAGCGCAACGGCATACCGAATCCATAGCTCTGGCAGTTTGAGCATCAGAGTCGCGCCCAGTGCGGTGCCCAGCAGAACTGCGATGATGACGGCGCCGGAGGCCCTCCAGGGCAGGGTTTTCCGGTAAACCGTCACCTTCGCAACGTTGTTGCAGGCCAACAACAAAGCAGCCACGGCGATCCCCTCTTTGGTACCGATGGCCATCATCATGGCGGGCACCAGAATCAGGGAACCGCCGAGGCCCGCTGCAGCGGAGACAATAAACGACGCCGGGATGGCCAGGGCCAGAAGGATCAGAGATATCGCATCAAGTTCCATCGGTGCGTCCTTGCTTAAGGGAAAAGTTGATTGCCGGGTCGAGGCCAGACGCTGACAACCCGGGCCGCAGCATGGGGCCAGTTGCGCACCAGATTTTCCACGGAGGTAACCGGACCCGTTGGTACTGCCGAAAAGACATCGTTTGTTGAGCCGACAACAGCCAGGAGCAGTATCCGATGACCGGTCGAAACGCCGGAAAGGTCCACGTTGATTGACACGGCTCGTGGCATTCGAGCAGCCAGGTCAACCGACAAACGGTTCAATGGCGTGCCGTCAGCCGCCAGCGCCACGTTCCATCCCGGAGGTGTTGGCTGCGGCGCTCCGCCGGTCAGGCTGCGGACAAAGGGCACGAGGTTTGTGCAATCGGTTCCCAGCAATGTGTTTTGAGAGGCTCCGGAACGCCATAACAGCACCACAAACGCTCCGTTTGCTGCCACCGGCCGGGTGTCTCGATGGTGCAGCAACACATCAACGGTGCTTCGCTCGCGGTATACCTGCCAGACTGAGTTCCTGACTCGCCGGGGTACCACTGTTTCCATCAGGTCAATCTCCGAACCGGGTAACGCTGGTACGGCTGCGTTTTGCCAGGGTGCCCTGTAAACACCCGGCGAGCCGTTCTCGTCAAGTGCGTTGGCCATGACGTCAGCCCACAAGGCTGCATCTATTCGTCTTGCGCCCGGGTTTGCGATGCCTCTCAAGCGGCGGTGGCGCTCAACGAGATCACCCATTTGATCACTCCACTCACCATTTGGGATGACGCTGGGGTAAATCCACCGGAAGGCGGTCTGGAACGTCCAGAGTTGGTAGCGCAGGTTTCCGTTCCAGATGTTGGTTCCCCGGAACGATGGCGTTGTCCCTACTGGGGCCTCGGGCCGCACGACGATATCCGGACTTGAGAAGAAAGGCTCTGCCGCTGCCCCGGGACGAAGACGCGGATTTTGCATGGGGGTCGGGAACATGCGACGGTCATCCCTCGGGTGCACGCGCACATAGGTTCGGGCGGGCTCAGCTGCAGCGAGGTTGACCTCCCAAACGCCTCGGGACTGCAAGGTGGCCCTCATCAACCTCGGCGACGTGCCCGCGCCGGACGGATCTTGCCAGATGTGAAGGTCCTGCACGACCGCTTCCGGCAGACCGTTCACGAACAGCTGCCACGGTCCGTGGGCGTTACCCGCAATTCTGGTTGCCGTCCACACCGCAGTCGAAGTTCCAACGTACACGGTATTGGGATTCGCCGGGTCAACCGTAACCGAATACGCCGGGTCGATCGGACTGGTTGCGAGAGGGGGCATGGGTGGCAGGGCCTGACCCAGGCCTGTCAGCCGACAACCGCCAGCAGCGTCATCGTAATAAAAACAGGAGTCTGCAGCAGCGGTTGGCGAAACGGCCGCCACCGCTGCGGATGTTGGCGTAGCTGGAACCGCCGGTGTCCAGGTATTGGTCTGGCCGGTTGTCACGAGATAGAAATCGCTGGTTCCCGGAACTGGAGCAATATCTGTGAAAAACGTAGCCTGCGGTGTTACCAGTGGCGCAGCCGGCGCCGCAACGCCCGGGCCGATCAACGCGGTTGACGTCCAACGCCCCGCATTACCGGGATCCTCGCTGTAACGGATAACCCCCTGATTAAATAAGGCCAACAGGGTGCGCTCATCGACCCATTTCACCGTGACCACCGGCCCAAAACCTGCTGGCGGTACCCCAAAGGCCATGTTGGCTGCAGTGCTCGGGGTTCGGTTGCCCGGACGGCCATCCCGCCACTGCACAAAGGTGCCAGCGGCGGTTATGGGTAATACTCTCCACGTGTTCGGGTTGCTGGTACCCAGATTGTCGGTCACCCAAACCCTGTTGGTCCCCAGCGCTACCCTTCCCAGGTTCCCTGCCGCACGTCGAACAGTATCGATACCCGAATAGAAGTTACTGGCATTGGACTCCGGATCGTTGTTGATCAGATTACACGGCGCTCGGTATCGGCCCGCCGGGTCACAGGCCCAATCCGCATTGGCAAATTGCCCCATCACGTAGTGGGACTGAACCGGGTGAAACGTTACCCCACCACCGTCGCCCTGCATCGACGTCTTCATCTCCCAGACGGTGCTTCCCACCCGGACCTGTCGGCCATTGTCCTGACAACCGAGCATCGAAAAATGGCTGGAGGTGGGATGACTGGCACTGAAGATAGATTCGATGGACGCAAGACCCACGTTTCGGCTGCTGAAGGTATTGGTTTGGCCATCGCGCAGGGAAACGAACACGCCGCCATCGCAACCCACCCAGATTTGCCGGGATCCATCTGCATTGGTGGCTTTCCTGAGAGAATGAACGTCCGGGTGAACTGCATCGCCGATCAGACCAGGCTGTGTGGCTCCTGAGTTCGTGCCGACTGGCTGATCGGAAACGCCCGGAGACGGTACGAGGTTGTTGCCATTCACGTCGAAAGCCCAAATGGACGCGTTCCAGTTATTGACCTGAATGAGCGACCCGCCGATATAGACCCGGTCTGTCCGTACCGGCGGTGGAACCAGAGCCGTATTCCGGGTCGTAACGACGATGGCCTGATCATAGTCACGCTGCCCGGGCCAGAGATTGGCGGCGGATGGAATGTTATTCAATGGGTTGGCAATGGGCGCAGCATCACCCGGATTTGCTATTTGCCAGATATGGGGCACAGGATTCCCACCGGCGGGATTAGTGGTCACCTCACCGAGAATATACAAAGCGGTGTTGTCATCATTCACCGCCATGCTCATTCTTCCATCCAACCTTCCCGTGGCCGGGACAGTCGGTGCCGGAAGAAAGTTCTGCGTAATCCAGTTGAAGGTGTTGCCGTGATCGTCTGAGAACGCAATGCCTGAGCTTCGAAAACACACAAACAGACGATTTCCGACATAACACAAATCGGTCGGCGCACGATTGACCGGGGCCATGGCGGCCCCGTTTGCGGGCGGCGATGGCGCGGGGGCAGGCAACGGCAGGGCTGACCAGGTAAACGAGAGGTTACCGCCAACCATGGATCGAGTGCCCAGATAAAGTCCGCCGCCCTGGATGTTCCAGCCAAGATCCCGACCACCTGAAGTGGCTGCGATCACACGATCTCCGGCAGCTCCGGGTGCGGAGCCGGGAACGCGTACCATGCGTGTTATCGACACGCCCTCCAGAGCGGCAATGCCCGTCGCAGTTTCCCAGGGGTCCGAACTGACCGCACCGGCGGCGGGTCCTGATGCGGCGAGAATGCCAACCCCGCGAATTGCATCAGCGCCATCAACACCCTGCATCGCGTCGAATTCACCGGTACCCACCATCACAAAATCAGCACCGGCGTTGGCACCGAAGTTCACCAGTAAACACCCACAGGCGAATGCGCTGGTGTTGCCACCGAACCGCCTGGGCTCGTTGGCCCAGCCCCCCAGGGGTTCCCAGGTAGCGCCACCGTCGCCGGTATACCAGACGCCACCTTTGGCCGTGCCTGCGTAGGCGCGTTGGCCATCAGGGCTTACGGCCAGATCACGAACCCGGCCAGACACTCGCGGCCTACCCTCAGCCTGCCCCTGACGAACCACCGAGGGCCCGATCGGCACCCACCGATTGGTATTGTTGGCGGGAAACGCCATGGGGGCGGGCCCCAGGCCAGCCGAAGAACGGGCAGACGTTCGGGCCGGAGGTTCGCCGAATGGACCAATACCCTCGCGCTCCATTAACGCCTTCATGGAGGCCGCCAACGCCTGTTTGTCGGGTGAACCCGAAATTGATGTTAAGAAGCTATCCCTCGCGACCGCGTTTTTTCGCTTCTCGGCTTTCCTCTTGCGGCGCCGTGCAAGCGCTCGTTCCTGAGCGAGAGTAGGATCAACCGGTACATCACTCATGACTGATCCTCCTCAATGATCCGAATCCAGCCCTCCTGGAATTCGTGAGGCGTTCTTGGCAGAAGTGCTGACTGCGTCGCGGCAACGATGGGGTCGTCTCGCCAGGTCAAGGGGCCGGTCCGACGGGTGAACTGTTGCTTCTCGCCCAGAAGATTGACCTTGGGTAACCGAATCTCCTCAGGATCAACAAGCACCGGACCTACCCGAACAGAAGGGATAACCCGCTTTAGGCCATCATTGATCCAGGCGTCATTGAGAGCCAGTGACTTTCTCGGCAGAACGCCGGAGGTAAGGTGAACCTTGCCAGCAGGCAGCATCAACAGCGTCAGCGTATGGCAGGTACCGGGCCGGACGTAGAAAAGATCCTCGTCAACCAGATAAGGATGGTCCAGTGGCTGGACATCCGGAACATGAACCTTGCCCAGCAAACCCAACTGCCCTCGGCGACGACCGCTCTCCCTAGCCAGCGCACCGATGGACTTGTCGACGAGATGGAACTGGTCGTAGTTGTCATCAATAAAATATCCGAGCAGTGAATCGTCGCTGCGCTGGAGATCGCCCAGCCGTACCGGAAACGCCTGATCCCGGAGCGCCTCGAACGCGGCCTTGCGGGTATTCGCCGTTTCAATTGAATCCACTCGCACATCGTCAAGATCGTCGGGTACATCCAACCTCAGTGTCGCCTTGACCACAGCGATGGGACGCCCCACCAGGCCGGCAATCGATGATGACCCCAAGGTACTGAAGGTATCCACTGTCCAGAGTGTGGTGTCGATTGCCCTCAGCAAACCTGTCAGCGAGCTTTCGGTAGTCGGTAGCTCCCCCTTCCGATGCTGCACATCCGTTCTGATCACCCCGGAAACAAGATTGCCCACGGGCGTTGCATCGGGCGGCAGATCGGCCATAGGCCCAGCGCCCGGGGGCAAGGGCCTCCCCGGAGCTGGCTCCCAGCGGACCGCTCCGGTCAGCTCATGATGACTGATCTGGCCCAATGGATTACCCCTCTTATCGAAAGCTTCGAGAGATTCATCAATGTGGTCAGGTAACAGAAAGCCGGCAACAGGGTTAACCGCCAGGGTTGGCTCCAATTGATTCACAAAGGCTTCAGGAGCCAGTGCCGGGTCGCCCTGGTAGGCCGGATCGACCAACCGAAAAAGCCAGCGCCCGCCCCCCTGGATGCGCAGTGGCATCTTCATGGCAGAGGTATCATCCGGTATTTCCAGGGGTGTGGTGGTTTGAATGTCCGTGGTAGGCACGTCAAGGACACGGCCAAATGCATCCACCAAACGAAGCGCCTTAAAGGAGATGGTTCCCCCGAACAAGGTCAAAGGATCGGCAATAACCTCTGGCCGGTCATCGGCGCCAGGCGTGGAGAAGAATCCGCCCAGATAGTTCAGGCCCAGGAGTTGTTCCCTGACCCCATCCAGAGAGGCCGACGCCAGATCCTGGGGTTTGATGAAATCCGCCAGGGTATTCAATGTGTTTTCCTGGGATGCCGTCAGCGTATCGCCTGTGGCCTCCCTCTCCTGCTCCGCCGCAATCCAGCGGCTGATACCTGCCTGAAGAGCCGTCCCCAGGCCCCGATGCAGCGGGCTACGGCCAACAATCTCAATCATCTGGACATCATTGGCGTCGGTTTTTCGAACCATGTCCAGTTCATCGAGCTGCCAATCAGTCAAAGAAGTCGAGCCCTCCAATTCAATCCGCCATTCCAGCCAAAGCGGCACCCAGGGCTGTCGCCAGGCGGTAACCCCCAGTGGGCTCGGGCTCAGCCCCTCAAGGTAAGAGGCAACAGCCAGCTCAGCCGTGATTTGCTTTTTCAGGGACGTCTCCCGGAAAGAGAATTGCTGCCAGGTTTCCTTTCCCGGCGCTTGCGGATCCGCAAGGCTGCCAGACAAGGTGTACGCCCCGCTGCCGTCGTAGCGACCATCTGCGGAGTAGAGCCGGAGCATCTCTCCTTCAATGCGGCTCTGATACTTCGGGCGAACCTCGTCCTTGTCGGTGGCAGCGTTGGCCAGCCAGCGGCTGCAGTAGGGATTCAGAACCAGAGCTTCACGTACGATGGTCAACACTTCGGGCGGGATTGCGCCCGATCCCAGCGTGGGCACCAGGTCTTTCGCCTTGACCACGCCTTTGATGCCTTTCACCGCCTCATTGGGGTAACGGCACCGTAAACGGCCATTATCATCGTGGAGCCCGTCATAATGATGGCGCAGGCTTGGCTTGGCACCTTTTATGGCCAGCGACGGGGGCTGGGGCATGAAAAGACGGGGTGCGGGTCGTTCAACGGTGCGCCGGTCTTTGAGCGCACCCCGAATCGCATCGGATTTGAGCTCGATTGGTGGAGCTTTGGGCGCTTGCATTTCCTCGCTGAAGACAACTTTGTCACGCCAACGAGGCAGCGGCGACACCCGTTCGGCGGTGCTCTCCTTGCTCATCCTGGCTCGCCCTTTTCGCCCGACCGAAGTTGCGTTAACCGACGCGGAGTCCTCAACGCGCAGATGATCGAGTTTGGCTGCAGGCAAGGGTTTGCCCGGACGAGAGCTGAACATGTCGTCGTGCTCTCGCTCGGCAATATCCCGCAGGCCGTCCTGAGTGCCCATACGGTCCATCAAATCGCTGGTGAAGGCAGCGGCCAGCATTTCAGCGGCACGCCTCTGGGAAACGCTATCGCCAATGGCATCTGCGCCGAGCGCGGTAACCAGATCATCCGTATCAAACCCGGCCGCGACCGACAGCGCCTCTGAGGATGGGCGCTCGTCAATGACAGGCATGTTCTCTCCGATGGGGACGCCTGAAATCATGCCGTGAAAAAGCGACATGAAGGTGGGAGATTTCTGGGCAATAAACAACTTGGAGGCTTTATCAACCGGCAGGCCCATTTCCGGAGTCATGTCGGCGTATGTGAAAGATTCAACGCGACCTTTTGCCACAAAACTGGTTGGAGTTGCCTCAGCTGGCTGCTTCATCTCCCCTTTCGATAACAGACGTTCCAACACGGCCAGATCCGGTTCGTTGCTGGGCGGCTCGGCTTCCGGATCCAGATACCATCCAAGGTCGGCCATCACATCCAGCAAGTCTTTTTTGCTAACCACCGCCAGCGGATCTTTGTCCATGTCCGTATACCAGCCCGCAACGGTGTAGGTACCGGCATCTTTCTCAAAACCGTCTTTCGCGGTCTTTCGAAGTTCTGGCAGATCTTCCAGGGCATCATGGAAAGCGAAACGATTGGCACTGGCATGATAAGACGCGGTCCAGAGGGGCGATCCGCCTACGGTCCCGTCCAGAGGTTCATAGGTAGGCTGTTCCGAGGTACCGAAATTCGATCCGTTAAAGGAGCCCAGAGGCCGAATGCTCGCGGTTTTTGCATCGATCACCCAGCCTCTTATCATGGGCCGTTTAATCCCGACGGGGAAAAGCGCTCGCACCACAACCCAGTGGTTGGGAAGCTCTGTCATTTCCAGCTCGCCGCCTGCAGCTGATTCGCCCCCCCTCAGGAGCGCATCGGGAAGTGCCCAGTGCAGGTGAACACCATTTTCCGGCACCTGCCCTTCAGCAAAAGGCGCAGGGTCGCCAGGCCCACCGGTCACGGACACCAACGGCTCCGGGTTGGATTCTTTTGCAACATAGGCCTGAACATCGATGGGAACCAGGATGCGTTTGTTCCGCCGCAAATCCGGGTCCCAGGTATTGACGGCGGCCAGGTCAGTATCCGCTCGAACCAGCCAGGCCCATCGTTCGTCATAGACCGCTTTCGTGAGGGTCTTTTTCTTCAACAGGTGTTTGAACATAGCGCCCCCTCACAGCTTGAATGTGGCGTTAACCATGGGCTCATAAGCCACGGTCGCCCGGAACATGGCAGATATCGGTGGAACCTGAACCTCCCCAAACACCTGCCGCCATGGGAATCGAATTAACTGCAAGGCGTACTCCGCGCTATCCAGACCATCGCCCGCGCCGGTTTCATCATGCTCAGCCAGAGCCGCGGATAGCCGCCGAATATCAACAACACCGGATGACCCCACGCGAAACGGCACATCTATGTCCTCCACGTCGAGGTAGCTGAAGTCGCTCTTCCTGCGGGGAGTCAGCGTTGCTGAGCGTTGGTTACCGTTATCCTCGTGTTTGAAGCCAAACTGGACGCCCTGGCGCGGTTCCTCCAGGTGAACAACTTTGGGAACACCATCAAACAGGCAGAGAAAAACGGCGGGGGCCAACCTTTCCAGACGCAGCAGCCGGATTCGTCGGGGATCGTCCTCTTCGAACCGGGCTTCGTCGCCCTCCTCCGGGTCTACATCAAAAGCCCGAACATGCATGCCCGGCCACCCGGATACGGCGGCGGAGCGAAGCAGAAATCCGGTAATGGGACCCGTTTGCCCAGTCAGACGTGGGGCGAGCGTGCGACGACGTACGTTGCGCTCTTCGGTATCCAGTTCGGCGCGGATGGCGTTGTATTGGGCATCCAGTTGGATGCGGTCGTCACTATTCACCGTGCCAACGCTGAGCGCGCCCTGGACCAACGCATCCGTCCAACGCCGATCCATGTAAAACCAGCGAATCGATTCTTGCGGGAGTAGTTCGGAGTCCGCCACCAGATTGGCAAATGGAACCCCGTTGAGCAGCCGCAAGCTGACTAACCAGTTCCTCAGCTCCGCGGGCATCGCGGTGTTTTGGTCAATCCTGAATTCGCTGAGCGGAGCCCGTGCGGTTTTTTCCAGCTCCTGGCCGAGGTTTTCGAGGATGTCCTGGTTTTTGTTGATCATGACTCGTCCTCATCCGTGAAATCTCTGGGGCGGTCCCGCAGGATCACATCCAGATTGTCATTCAAGCCCTCTCTGATCAGGCGATCTGTGACCGGAAATGCAGGGCCGGTCAGGTGTTCGTTGATCAGTTCATTCGACAGCGTGCTGGACACCAGATCGACACGCTGCCGGTCCAGATCCGCCTCCAGGGTGTCCCGCAAATCGACTTTGCCCAGTTCACGTGTAAGCAGGTCTTCTTTGGGCACTTGGACACCCCGCAAACCCTCGAAAACTTTGTTCAGGTCGCCGACGAATAAGGCCGGCGGCAGCCCCAACCCCCGAGCAAGCACGGTGGTGGGCTGACCATTGAATTCCAGAGGCCGTCCCGGTCCGACTTGGGGCATTGGATTTCCCAGAAACTTTTCAGGGGTTCTCACAACAGCATCGGCAAAGAAACGCCCTGAAAGCCGGCCCAGATGGCGGATGTCGATTTGATCAATGCTTGCCCCGAGCACCTCCTCCCAGAGAGTTCTGTTTTTTATGAGCAGGGACTTCAGTCGGGCAGCGTGATAGTCGTTTTGTCGCCACCGCATCAACGAAGCGATGATGGACGGTTGAGACAGTGTGAGAAGACGGCCCGTTTCAAAGGCAGTGGCCAGTGACAGATCTTCCCGGCCATCCGGTATAACCACTCGTAGCTGGTCTGAACTGTGTGCCAGCTTCAGTCGATCAGCACTGGAATTTCGGGTGGGATGCGGCACCAGCGGTCCTCTGTACCAGGACCGTACCTTGTCACCCTCACGGGTTTGGTGGCCCAGACCGACATGCCCACTTTCGGCAACCTCCAGAGGCAGGCGGCCACTCACGGATTTCTGACCTGGCCCAACATCGCCAAGCAGACGGGAGTCCAGGTTTTCCATCAATGATCGGAAGGTGGTGTCGCCGGTCGTGGTGAAACTCCAGTGCAGTAAAACCGGGAACCGATATTCGGGGTCCAAAGGCAGGACCTCGAAGGTTTGAATCACCCGAAAGGGCTCGGCCATATTGAGAGCAATGTCTGCCGAAGTGGAGCCTTTGGACTTTTTGATGGCCCAGGTACCGGAGCCGGAATATGGGACCGCGCCGGCAGTTGCCGCAGCACCGGACTTGAATTGTGTCGATCGGGAGCCTTT
>NZ_DDOI01000083.1:28657-49701 GCF_002341575.1 Marinobacter sp. UBA2498
TTGACGCCCGGCGCCAGAGGCACCGGCTGAGTCAGATTCTGAAGGTCACCGGCATTGATTCCCGCGGCCCGTGGAGCCAGAGCCGTGCCCATCACCTGATGGTCGTCGTAACTGGCCATACTCTGGTGAACGGTACTCTTGACCATGAAAGGTGTAACGAACGACGGCACCGGATCCGGGGACCGATCCAACAGCACATCGTATTGGCCCTCAAGATTCACCAGGCAGGCCAGATACTTCACCGGGGCATCATTGCCGTCTTCGTCCTTACCCGGCACAGGCAGTCGGTTGCTGATGACAACGGCAAGAAACCCGTCATCATCACCCATCATCAGTTCGGTATCGTGGATGTCTACTTCCCGGGCATGAGCCAGCAGGTCCACGTCGTTTTTGGTGGGAAAAACCTTATCGATGATTGATTTTCTGATGGCCAGACAGTTGCCCTTGGCGGCTTCTTTTAATCCGTCGAGTTCAACGCCCTCGGTTACGCAATTCGCGACATCAACGCCGGTTTCCAGCCTGGCTTCCCCTTCGGCGATGAGCACAAGTGCCAACCAGGGTGTATTGGCGGGTGCACCGTCAAGGCGGCGCTCCCATGGCAGAGTCCGCCTTTTGATGACCACCTGTGGCAGGCGGCTGCCATAGCTACCAAAAGAATTGGCCGGTGGATAGGTCGACAGAATCTGATCAGGCGGCAGAATGTAGCGCGGCGACCGAATCCTGAGGTGGATATTCTCCTCGTCCACCTTCAGCGCACTGGCATCCAGACTGGCCTCCGGCGTTTGCGCTGAGAATTTCTGGTTGGCCCTTATACGCCACAGTCCCGCCTCAAGAGGCGGATTCAGTTTGGCGTAGAGCTTGAATTTTCCTTCACCAACAGGCATCGCTTGCTTCCTTCTTGCTATCCTCTTTCGCCGGTCTCTGCGTGGATCTGCCCGGCGTTAATCGTCCTGTGCCGGCACCCATTCGATCTCACAGTTGCTGCCGCCAACGGCGCGCAGCCTTGAAACCGTTGCGGGCAATCCCTTTTCCGCAATCAATTCGGCCATCGCCTCAGCCGAGGCGACCGCCCCAATCATTCCCGCAATTTCACGGGCGCCGCCCTGCAGGGCCCGAACGGAAACACCGGAATAACCGGCAAGGGAATTGATTTCAAACAGCAGCACCGAGCGCGCCCCTGCCTGAACAACCACCGGCTGAACCGGCTGCCTGAGGTGCCGTGCACCGTGCAGCTCTATTTCCACATCACTGGCAGACCGACCCTCACCGGCTTTCAGAATCACACCAACACAGGTAACCGTGTGATCAAACCGGGTAGACACGGCAGCCGCACCACGCACCACATTCTGGGCCAGATGCCACCCCACGGAGGCTCTTCCGGCTGTGCCGTTCAGCGACAGAACGCATCCGGCCCCCAGCGCTGATCGACCGGTCAGGCGAACCAGTCTGGATTGATCGTGCCAGCCCACAATTCTCAGACCAGTGGCGCGACCATCGCCTCCACCACTGGCCTGCACGGCAATTGTCGCAGTGTGTTTCGGAACGGCGATCTGACGATCCTGAACCTGCTCATCGGCAACCACAGCACCATTGCCCAATAACATGACCACTCGTGCCGCGCCGGTGATCTTGAGTTCAGGCCGGGTATCTTCCCCATCAATTGCGGCATCCGGAGATCGCATGGTGACTATATCTCCCGGGCGCAGTTTGCTACCGGGCGCCTGGGGGACCGGTCCAGCTCCTGTTCCGAGGCCCTTCACATAGGCGGCCCCCGCACCCGAGCCAACCCGGCCGCCGAGATACGTCTGGCTGGCGCTGGTAACGCTGGTGCGAGGTACAGAGCCACGAACAACGACCGTCAGATCGTTGAAGCTGGACGGAGCATGGGTTGTGTTTAGTTTGATCGGCAGACTGCGGCCCAGTCGGCCGCGAACGGATTCGGTGGACGGTGCCGGACGGCGCTTGATGCGTTTATCCGCAACGGTTGTGGTCGCATCCCGCAAGGCTACGCCCGCCCCGTTGCTCATGAATCCGGTCACGAACGGCTTCGTTGGTTTGATGACCCGGGGGCTCTCATCCAGAGACATGAAGGCGGTCGATCCGTTGCTGGCATTCGACGCCTCCAGGCCATCCATCAGTGTGCCAAACATGGGTGGCGCGGTGCGGGAGCTCTCGTAGATAGCCTGCGCTTTGGCACTGCGCTGCCCTGTGGCCAGAAGCCCCTCGGGTAACGCGCCGGTGCCGTCCGCAAACAGATACTTCCGGGCTTCAATAAAGGCTTCATCAATGCTCGCGCTCTCGGCAACAACTCCCAAAGCGGTGGCCCGGTTCAGGTTGTCGGCCCGCAACGTACCGGCGGCAGACAACGGAAGTGGGCGCCGGCCTGCTTCAACCCGGTAGTAATCGATTTCCGGGCCGGTTTGCGAACTCATGTCCGCCTCGGCAACCATCTTTAACCGGCTGCCAGCGAAAATAACCTCGCCTTTCGGAATGGGACTGGAGGGTTGCTCGGGATCTTCTGGCGGCCCCCAAACACCGATCGGGAAGGCTTCCAGGCCATAGGTAGGACCTTCCTCGGCAGTCTTTTCGTCCTTCATGCCCTCCACCAAGGGGCGCAGGTCCGAGGTGCGATCCGTCCATGTGTTTCCAACCCTGCGCTCAAGGCGAATTTCCAACTCACCCTTCAACCCGGCGGCGTTCATTGGGCTCAGCCCCATCGCTACCGCGGCGCCACTCGGCAATTTGGGCGTAATGTCCTTGTCGATGGCCGGGTTGTTGAAGTCAAACCGGGTGACCGGGCCGGTTGCGACAACCGACACTTCGAACTCTGCGAAGACTTCGAAGGGCCGCTCATAACTACCGTCACTGGAGGGTGCCGAGGTTTCACCCTCCGTGGACGCGGGCAATGCCCCCTTACCCGCTGCCCCCGAGAGCGTCCGCGCCCGGCCCGGCGAGGTTTCTTCCAGATACTTGGGTACGAACTCATCCCAACCCACGAATATGCCGCGAATCTCGCGGGAACTGCCGAACTTCACCTTGATGTCGCAAGGACCTACTTCGATGGTCGCCTTGCCCAGGAAATCAGGCCCCTCGACCTCAATGCGAGCACCAAGACTGATGCTGATTCGAATGGTACCCAGGAAGGTTTTTATCTTCACACCGGCGGAAATGCGGGCGTAGGCGTCCGCCATGAAGTAGAACGGATCGAAATAGACAATGGCATTCGCACCAAAGGCAATGCGGGCCCAGGCGAAGCCAAAGTCGGCACTGACCTCCACTGCCACCCCTGCCATCAAGGCTTCTGATGTGAGGGCAAAGTAAGAGACACCCTTGATCACAATGGCGTTGGACACCCGCCATTGCAGGCCCAACCTGGCAACAATCGGATACCCGTCACGCTGAAAGCTGGGATGATAGCCACCCAAGGTCAGAACAAACTGGCCCGCATTGGGGCCGAGCCACCAGGTAGCAAAAGCAAAGCCCCCCGTCAGTCGGACTTCGGGGTACAACAGCCAGCTATTGTCGGTAAGCTGCGCCTGAATCAGGAACAGCCCCTCCGAGGACGAGAACCGGGCTAGCAACCCCAGCTCAATGGATACCAGTGCGGCCTGGGGCCTGGGCAAAGCCATTCGAGCCAGACCAAAGAGATTGAGTTCCAACCCGTTGCCCACGGAAACCGACAACACCGCGACACCGTCCACCAGAGAAAAGCTGGTAAAACTGATGCCGGCGGCAAACCAGAAGTTACCCGGCTCCGGAGGGAAGTATTCGGCAAGCTTTCGCAACTCCTCCAATGGATCGGAGGACACGCTCGCCGCGGGATCCAGAGCCTTGATGAAGGGGTATTCGCCAAACTTTGACAGGTCATCCGGAACGCGTAGCCCCCGTTTGATACCCAGACCGCCCCCAATACCAGTCAGGAAGAAGGCGGGAGGACCACCAATGGGGCCTTGAATGGCACCGAATACAAAGAACGAAGGCAGCCCTTTGTCGTCGCTGTATCCGCCGAACAAGGAGAGTCCATACACCCCGAAGCGACCCATCAGCATTCCGACGTAGCCGATCTGTCCCTCCAGGTCTGTTTTCAGAAGACCACCAGCGATAGACAGACCACTGAAGTCCCCGGAAACACCCAGGCCTTTCAAATCGACCGCCCAGTTGGTCAACTCGAAAACGTCCCCACCGAGCCAGTGCAGGCCAAGCTCCTCAACCGATGCCGTTAGCCCGAACAGTGAGACGCGCGCATCGAACAGCAGCGAAATCCCGGTAACGGACCCATCAACTTCGGTGACATCAAAACCGAATTGCTCGAGATAAAGCGGGCCTAACTGTCTCTGGATCGCCAGCCACCAGGGGCCAGGCGGATCCCCTGCCCGCAATGAAATGCCAAGGTCGCCGCCCGGGTTCTTCTGAATCGCCAACGCCGGGCTGAAGGCAGGACGGGCCGAGGGCGACGCATCGTTTCCGGCGTCGCTCATGATGTTATTGGCAACCGCATTGTCGCCGCCAGCCGCCGAGGGCACGATGGCCAGCCCATCAAGCTGAACCTGAACGCCGCCACCTAACCCTGCCGGCACCGCCTCGCCGTATAAATGAACGCCGATGGCGTCGATACTCATAATACCCAGGTTCAGCAAAGGCCCTGCATTTTTGCCAACGCGAACGCCCAGACCAGCGATGGAGAAACCCGCATTCAGTTGAAAATCGCTGCCGACCTTTTCAACGAGCAAGATCGACAAACCCGGCGCGATTCCGGGCGACGTCACCCAGTTGGCGACCACTTCGAGATCCACCGTCGGGTCGCTGCCGCCGAGCGAAATACGCTCGCCCGGGGGCAAAGACACGAAGATGCCTGCAAGATCGCCGTTGCGGGTGAAGCCGACATCCACTTTGCCATCAATGGTAATTTTCAGGTTGTGGTCGGCCAGGTTGAAGCCGAGCTGGAACAGGCGCTTCAACAATGCTTCCGGGTCGACGATGTCGTCAAACAAAGTGGGATCAAGAGTTGGTGTGCCACCGGTGAACAGGACATCCTGCAGGGCATCAACCGCATCCGCTCCCAATGTACCAAGTGCTTCCAAGGTGACACCCGCTGCCATGGAAACAGCCTGGGACAGGAGCGCCAGGGCCACAGCTGCGGGCTCGCTGTCTTCTGTTTCACCGGACGGCGACTCTTCAACAACAACCACCCGCGGCGGCGTCTGATTCAAAGCCCACCGGAACTGAACGGACTGGTCACCCGCACCATCGGTGACGAGACCAAGGGCGGCCATTCGGGAGAAACCGGCGCCGGACACGCCGGCTTCAATTTTCGCTACAGGGCGAAGAATCAAACCATTGCCAACGTCGAATCCGCTTGCCACATAGGAAACAGCAACTGCAACGCCGCTCGCGCTGAGTCGCACCCGGTCGAATCCGACCGTTCCGACATCCGCTATCGAAAGAGCCGCGGCCAGTTCAATGGCAGGGCCCGTGGGGCTGGCATCCAGAGTGATCTCCACAGGATCCGTGCTACCCAGTGACAGTCGACAGATTCCCGTCGCAGGCGTCGATGTCGAAACGACAGTACCCGCAGGGTCGAGAGCATTGGCCAACTGCGAAATTGCGGTAACAACCAGATTGGGCAGGCGGGATAAAAGTACCCCGGCGGGGTCTGCGGCAAAGGTCTGAATTCTGGCGTCGGCAAACTGATTGGATTCCAGAAGATCCAATGCGCTACCCAACTCAAACACTGCCGTAGCCACATTTTTTTGCAGCGACGGCGTCGGGTTGGCCCTTTCGGCAATCAATGCGTTAAGCGCGACCGGGATGGCCATACCTGCTCCAGTCGCCAGAAGTGATCCCAGGCCCGGTCCCGAAGGGTAAATCTGCATGGGCGCTGCAGGGGCAGCCCGCAAGAGGTCGATGCGAATGTCTGGCGATAGGGAGATAGCAACGCCCTTCCCATCAAAGGTCGCCGAACTGGAAACGAGGGTGCTAATCGAGCCGTTGGTGGCTATGGACAGGCCGCCGCCCAGGCTGATGATGACCGGAGTCGCGCCCAATGAATGACTTGTTTCGATGGCGACGGCTACATTCAGCCGTTCTGAGGCCACCCCGTAGGTTACGGACACCTCATTACTGAAATCGAATCCGCCTCCGGTGAAGCCGGGTATCAACAACTGGCCGAGCGCATCGAACGCCTGAATCGCCTGGCCAAACGGGTCGGCCTTCCAGGGTGCAGCGCCTGTCTTCAGCCAACCCACCGGGTCCATAAACAACGCCCAGGGCAGCAACACCCTACGTGAGGGCAGTTCAGAAGGCGGCGCCAGCAAATCCAGGCCATCCATTATCACCTCAATGGCGACCCTCGCATCGTCAGAAGCGGTTTCGCGGAGGTGATCAACTAATCCCGCCAGAAGCGTTGACGGGATGAATCCCGCTCCCAGTTTCGCCAGGGCGGCCTGCTCGGAAGTGCTTAGCGATGAGAGAAGATTGATTGACGTCGCGGACAATGAACCGGGAGTTTGCCAGGCAATAGTCAGGGCGGGTGAAACTCCACCCGTTGCTGCACTGGCTACAAGCCGAAGACCACCCACATCCGGCTCGATTGCGCCGATGGAGCCGGAGATGGAGGCCGAGGATGCCGAAGCAAATAGCGTCAGGCCCAGTGGAACAAGGTCTGCCGCCACATGGTTTACGTCCAGAGCAAAGGCGCGGGAGTTCAGATCGACGGCAATGGTTGCCGCATCGAGTGCCCAGGATATCTCGGCGCCTGCGCCACCAAATCCGCCAAGCGCCCTTAGTGCGCCGGCAAGGCTGGCCGGAGATGCATCTACCGCCGCGTTGATTGCGGCACTGGCATCCAGAATAAGCTGATCAAAACCTTCCGGATCATAACCACCTCCGGCAACCAGCCCGATGTCGGCAAGCAGTTGGCTGAGATCCGGAGATGCCGCAGCCAAGCGCCCCACAACTTCGGCCAGAATCAAATGAACCTCAGACGTGGGCAAGCTCGGCGAGGCTACACCAGCCCCGCTTTCAATCACCCACTGGTCCCGCCGCACCCCGAAGCAGTTGGCCTCGTGCAGAACTATCCGGGCGCCAGATACCCGCGTGCTACCGGCCAAGGGCAGGTACAACCGGGCAGATACCCAGCGCACCTCAATGTCGTTCTGGCCGGCGCCCGGGCCACCAACAAGCCAACCATCCTGAACGCCGAAATGCAGATCCAGGATGACCTGCCTGTCTGTTTGCACCTCAAAGCCATCGCCACCGGGGCCTCGATCGCAGGTCGCCAGTTCCAGGATGGCCCCCGCCCCGAGGAAGACGCCGCCGAGATTGGCATCAATAACTGGCAGATCCACACCGGCGTGCAGTTTGGTTGGTGGCGTTGCCGGAGGCTCATAGGTTTCGTGGCGGTAGGCAATGGCACCGGCAACGGTTGCAGCAAGACCGGCTTCCAGGGCTTCGGCGTCAAGGGCGCCGAATACCGCGTCTACCGGAAGGCCTGACCGGATCGCTTGCTGGTCCGCCCGCAAAAGCTCATCAAGGCTGTCGGGTGTTAAACCGGCGGCCCGGGACGCCCGCTCAAGAACATAGCCAAACTGCAAGAGGGCGTTGGATTCTCCGGCAATCTCCTCTTCGTTAATCGTCTCGGGCTCTGGTCGCTGGAGCTGCAAGAGGAGCCGCAACGCGTCGCCGCTCAACCCCGACAACAAGCCATTCAGGGAAACCGGCGCCCAGGGCGCGCCTACCGTTGCCACCCGATCAATCGAAGTGATCGTACTTGCCGCCTTGATGGCAGCCGCCCCGGCGGAACCGAAGGCAACAACCGTTATGGGCGTGGCCCGATCCTGCAACACCTCGATCAGGCGCTGGCATTGCTCGTCTATGGCACCACGATCAGGTCTCGCTGCCGCGGCTGTTGTTGGATTCGGCAGGCAGATGGACCAGTGTCCGTTGGCGGATGCCGGAACGCCGGGTCCGCTGACCTCTCCCCGAACATCCAGGCTGTCGCTTCCGAAACAGGTACTCCAGAGGTCCTCACAGCCCACGTAAACCACAGAGTCAGGTGCGCTTCCGAAGGCTTCCTGCGGCAACAGGTTGATGGCACCGAATGCCACCAGTTCACGATAGCTCAAGCCTCCAATGTCGATGCCATTCACACCGGTTGGCAGCGAGGCTGGGCGGCCGATCAGGCCGTCGGTACCGGTGAAGCGATCAATTAACGCCTGAAACCCCTCGTCCAGGCGGTTCCGGCCCGTCATCAGATCGGCGAGCTCCGGAAGCTCCGTACCTGCCGCCCGAATCGCTTCTGCAATGGAGGCCAACTCCGTCGGCTCGCTGGAATCGAAATTGCCAGCTGGAGGTTGATACCGCCCGCGGTGGATGTCGCAGCCAGGGTCCAGCCACACCGCAACGCCCGGCGCCCTGGAGTCTGCGGCAATGGCGGCTCGATACGGCGTGCGTTCATTGCCATTGCCCAGCGGTGCCCACTGGCGGAAGCCGCTGAAAAGGTATGAGAGCGGGCTCATCGCCACCCGAACATTGCTGCAATTCAGTACCAGATCACCCATCCAGGATTTCAGAGCAGCTTCCGGGTCGCTCAAAAGCTGCTCAATGGATAGACGAGCTCCCTCGCCATTCCAGCCAATCAGGTCCGTAAGCGCGGTGATAATCGGCGAGCCCAGTCGCCGAAGCAACGCGGCCACCGCGTTTTCGATGCCCCCCCAATCCGCGCTAAAGCGGACCGTGCCATCGCTGCTGAACTCAGGCAGCGGCAACGGAACTTCGATGGTTGAACTGTCGGATGCATCGACGGCTTCAACTTCGACTGACAGGTCTGGCGCATCCACACGCACGGCAAAGCCCGTTGAAGCCCCCCAAACCACCGAGGCACCGATCGACCGGGCCGAGACATCAACCTGCCCCATATCCAGCCTGAGATCAGATCCATCGGCTTCCCGCAGCCGGGTGCCAGCGTTAATTCGGCTCAGGAACTCCGCACTCGGCGCCGAAAAATTCAGCCGCAACAACCTTGCGCTGACAAAAACGTCTGATCGCTTGTCGTCCAGAACAGTGTTTTCGAGGCGAGCTTCCAAATCAAAATTGATCCAATCACCGTCGATCGAAACCTCAAGCGCTACAGGGTCCAGATCAATGCTCCAGGGATCCGCTGCCGTCCCGGCGCCCGAAACACTGGTTGAGTTACCGGTGATGAGTTCCTGGGTTGACGTTAAAACAACCGCCATGGCTGCCGGCGAGGCAACGAGTGAATTCCAGTAGGCGGCCGTTTTACCCAGAGGGTCGGTCAGGAGTTCGATCGCCGAAGGGCCGGAGATACCGGTGGGCGGATCAAGCCCCAGCAGTTGGGAACAGATCTCGCCGGGGCGACCCAGAGTGGCCAATGCAGAAACCAAAGCACCGTCGACCAGGCTCTCGGCGGCGTCCAGCGCGGCATCGGGAGACGACAGATCCAATAGCTCATGATTGGTGCCGCCGAGCGTGACGTTGTGAGCCGTCAATGCAAAAGCCGGTTTTCCGCCGGTCAGAGTAATACCGGTTTTGATTGACCCAATTGCCGGGTCGCCCGCAAGCAGTGGCGACCCCATGCCCGCTACCTGCCCGAATACAGCAAGAAGCGACAAATTCGGCACGGCTTTGATACTGCCATCCAGGGTTGCCAGCGTAAGCAGGTCCACCTGCGCCTTCACTTCCGCCCCGGCCTGAGGTCTGAGCGAACCTTCCAGCCAGGGCGTGATGATCAATCCCCCGGCAGCTGACGACGCCACACGTAAACCAACGGCTCCGGCCAATGATCCGTCACTGAACTCAATGGCGCTTCGGCCAGAATTGACAGTACCGCCGAGCAGCGTGGCCCACTGGCCGAGCCAGGCATTGCGAGCGGGTGCGGAAGAAAGGATGGATTCAATCCAGCCGGTCAGCGCAGACACGCCATTTGTAATCAGTGACTCCAGCGGAAATGGTGGAATATTCGGAACAGATCTTAATCCCGCCAAACCGGTGAGCGCCGCAAACGGAGCGGTCGCCGCATTGGTGGTATCGAGCGCCTCGGCCTGGGCCTGAATCAGGCCCGTCATGAATTCCAGAAAATCGGAGCTCAGCTCGTTAATGTTATCCACGGTGAGCTCAAAATCCCTGGGCGCATTGGTGCCAGGGAGCTGAAGCCGTTCAAAACCGAGACTGAATTCCAGATCATCAGAGGGGCTGGTTGGAACGTCCACACCCACGGATACGGCGCCAATGTATAGGTCCCCTGGCGCAGGGGCATCGTTGGAAATAATGACTTTGATGGCTAATTCGATGTGCGCGTCGTCCCGACCCAACACCAGCCAATCGGGTTGCGCCCCGGAAATGTCCAGCGCTCCAGCGCCTTCCCGTTCGAACTGGAATACCGGAACATAGGCACTTACAGAGATTGCGGGCACTGAGCTAGCGCTGTCGTATTCGATGCCAAATCCGACTCTGGCGCCGTTGTCGGCCTCCTCCACCACTACGAAAACAGTCGCACCGGAGTCGCTGAAAAGCGGGACCCAGATAGCGCCCCCTTGCTCTTCCCTGTCCGGTGCTCCCAGCACGTCATCAACAAAAGCGATCAATGCCTCTCGCTGCTCGTCGAGGTACATCATCGAACTGAGGCCGCGCTTGCTACCGTTGGGATTGCCTAACGGGTCCTGGAACCAGTCACCCTGTAGTTCACCGTCTCGGGTCAGGCCAACTGCTTCCGCCAGTGTGCCAAAAACGTCCAGATTCTGGTCAGCACCCATGTCAGACTCCCGGCATCAGTGAAAACCGGGCAACAGGTTGCACCAGCATTTTGTTCGGAGCAGCGGCGATCGCGCCAGGAACCAGCGGCAAACCACGCTTGTCGTTGCCAACCTCGGCGCAGAACACGGAAGCGACTTCCAGCACGGACTCCCAGGCGAACGCCTGAATCGCGTCCCGCCAGGCCAATATAAGTTCTTCCGGGCCCTCGAGGTCTTCGAACGTGGACATAACAAGGCCGCTTGGCGACTGTTTGGTGCCAACGCCAATCGGTACCGGAATACTGAGCTTTCCATGCTCTTCGCATTCCGCGCTCACCGTTACCGTGATAACGCCGCTGGAGAATTGAATACGGGTTTGGTCACTGTGGATGAGCAACTCGCTGTCGCCTTTGGTCCAGACAACCAGGGGTGTGCTTTTTCGCGGCAAATCGAGAACCAGTCGAACCACTTCCGAAAGCACACGCTGGGCGTCTTTACCGGGAACAGTCAGCAGGTCTGGTGACAGGTCACCGACATCAAGCAGAACATCAGCATCGATGCGGTTTAGCCAATCGAATTGGGAGAAGTCGACGGTGATAAAGCGGGCGAAATTTGCCATAGCGATCCCTCGCAGCGAATGCCTTGCGCAGGTTTCGAGACCGGCAGGAAAAACATCCTTCTTTCCCGTGGTAGCCGGACTGCAGCATCAAAACCCTGTTGCGTAGATTCAGGCCATAGGCCCCGGAAACAGCAAACAGCGTCATGAATTCAAGCTATGACATAAGGGAGTATAGGCAGGGTGAAGGAGGGTGCAAAAAAATTGGATAAATTTTAATCAAATGAGCCGATTAATCATACATATCATGAGTATCGGATCATGATTAACGGGCTTTCAAGGCCCCGGAATACCCGCTTCGGCGTTGGTCAAGAAAGGTCTCAGGTACGTCAAATCAGGCATGCGCCTTCCAAAATAATGTGAAAATCTGGTGACTGCGCAGAGTCATTCAAAACCTGCCTCAACCATTCAGCCACCGCTTGGCCTCAGCTATCACAGTATTCATTCTCGCCTGAAGTGATCGATTCCGGGGAACGCTGAGATACAACGTTTCGCTGACCGGGTGAGAGAGACGATGAGCTTTGATGCCCTCAGACTTTTCAAAGGCCTCAACGGCATGTGCTGGTAAAACAGCAAAGCCCAGCCCCAGGCTGACCGGCTCCAGGATCAAACCGATCTGGTTCGAGAACCCCTTTCTGGGAAACAGGCTACTGTGCTGAAACTCGGTGTAATTGGCACCAAGAAGCAAGCCGGCGTGATGACTTCCATCAGGGTGGTCGATAAACCCGAGGGTCATCAACGTCTCCCAATCCGGTTCTTCGACCGTAGCAGGTGTTACCAACAGCAGTGATTCTTGCGCGATGGGCGTACAACTCACTTCCGCCAGGGTAGATTTTGCCGTCATGAATCCGATATCAACAGTGGATTCGGCGATTGCCTTTTCCACATCAGGATTCGGCGCAAACCGGTAATCAATAATGAGCTTCGGGTGCTTGCTCTGCAGCGACAACAAATGAGGATACAGCTTCAGCCCCACACTTCCCGGAGACATAAGCCGCACAGTTCCCTCATAGGGCGGGTCCTCACCAACTGTTTGCTCAAGATTCGACAACGCCAGGAGAATGTCCTGCGCCTCGGCATAAAGCTTTTCGCCGGCACCCGAAAGCGAAAATTGTTTCCCCTGTCTGACGAGCAATTCCGTACCAAGCTGCTCCTCAAGCTTACGCACATGCTGACTTACCCCCGATTGTGTCATGTGGAGACGTTCGGCTGTGCGGGTGAAATGTCCCACTTCAACCAGCGTGCAAAACGAGCGTAACCAGGTGGTATTTATCATTACTTTTCGTAATCTTTTAAAGAATAAATGATAATTTTAACTGATAAACACCAGCATGTAACCTGCTCTCAGTCTCACTAAAGGAGGACAGGCAATGAGCAACGTGTACCCAAGAAATTTCTCGCACATCGGCATATCCGTGCCGGACCTTGAGCAAGCCGTGAAGTTCTACACAGAGGTTATGGGTTGGTATTTGATTATGGAACCAACCGAGATCGAAGAGGACGAAAGCGCCATTGGGGAGATGTGCACCGATGTTTTCGGTGCCGGCTGGGGAAGCTTCCGTATTGCTCATTTATCGACGGGCGACAGAATCGGTGTGGAGCTTTTTCAATTTAAAAACCAGACCAACCCGGAAGACAATTTCGAGTACTGGAAAACCGGCATCTTTCACTTTTGTGTGCAAGACCCGAACGTCGAGGAATTGGCTGACCGTATTTTGGCTGCTGGCGGGAAAAAACGCATGGAGAAGCCGCGCTACTATTATCCCGGCGAGAAGCCCTACCGGATGATCTATATGGAAGACCCGTTTGGCAACATTTTAGAGATCTATAGCCACAGCTATGAGTTGATATACAGCGAGGGTGCCTACTGATAAAGGCCAGAACAGTTCAAGGGGGCTTTCCGAGGCGGAGAGCCTCCTGGATTTACCAATACTGAGGATCGTTGAATGCCTCAACGCAACACGCCTGCCCCAGTGGGAGTTTAATACTGCCGCCATCCAACGACTGCCCCAGCCACCCCTCTGGATGGGTTAATTTAAATGGCGCTTCCGCAACCTCTTGAGGTACGTGTTCGAAACCCGCTTTTGAATAGTAGTTCGGATCACCATAGGTGAAAATGAGTTCGACACCCCGTTCACGCAAGTGCTCAATGCCAAAATTAATCAGTTTTTGACCAACGCCTTTCCCCTGATGGTCCGTATCAACGGCTACCGGTGACAACATAAAAGCGTTTACGCGGGAACCGAACGACAATCTCGTGAAAAAGATACACCCGACTATCTGCCCTTGCTCGGTAGCGATGAACCCGAACATGTCATCGGTTTCGGTCCCGTTCATCAACTCATGCACCAGATGGCCAATCAGCTTTTCCTCGGACTCACCTTCCGAATCAGAGAATGTCCGGGTAAACAGGACCTCGATTTCCTGACGATCAGACTCGCTAGACTTCGAGAATTTCATGGCTTGAAAACCCTATTGAGTTCCTTGAAGAACAGGCCGTTTTTATACATAACGGGAAGCAGTGGAAAAATTGTCCGGCGACAGCGGCTGGCTATGGATTATTCGTAGTGGCTCCAGAGCCTGAGGACTTTCACCACTTGCTCGTCCTCTAGCACTTGGTAGACCAGACGGTGCTGAATATTGATTCGGCGTGAATAGGCTCCCGAAAGATCACCTATGAGCTTCTCAAGCGGAGGGGGCTTGCGGTATGGATCTTCTGCTATAAGCGCCAACACTTCCTGGGCTTTTGGTTTGAGACCGCTGAAGGCCAGCTTTTTTGCATCTTTCTGGGCTTGCTTGGTGTAAACCAACTTCCATGTCACCAGTCCAGCTCCTCATCGCATTCATCCTCGGGGGTATCCATCCCCTCACGAATAGACTCCCGCATACCAGGCACGGAGAGCAGGTAAAGCGTTTCCTGAATTGCAGACCAGTCTTCCTCGGATACCAGAACCGCTTTGTTCCGCTTTCCCATGATGACGATTGGTTGGTGGGACTCGGCGGTCTCGTCGATCAACCGATATAGGTTGCTGCGCGCCTCAGTTGCTGTGATTCCGGTCATGACGCACCTCTTGTATGTTCAACTTTTAAACAAGTGTACGCTCTTGGGTACGTACGTCAAGGCGAACGTATTGCATAACGCCCTGGCTTTGCGGAGCGACGAAGCGCCAGCTCAGGCGCGTCCGACAAGAGCCTTTGGCTAAATTCTTGAATGCGCACTATCATGCGCATAAACTGAGGCCATGCATTAAATAGCCACTTGGAGGCTGGAATGGCCGAACTCTACAACACAGCCGCACCGAAAAAAGCTGCGAACCTCTCAGTCAATAGCGATCTACTGCGTAAGACCCGTGAACTGAACATTAACTTGTCTGCTACCCTGGAGCGAGCCCTGAAAGAAGAGCTTGCCAAACGCGAAGCAGAACAATGGGTTGAAGAAAACAGGTCTGCGATAAAAAGTTATAACGATTTTGTCGAACAACATGGATGCTTCGGCGATGAATTCAGGGAATTTTGATGGCACAGTTCGATGTATACCTCAACCCAAGTAAAACTAGCAAAGCTCACTACCCTTACCTTGTCGATATTCAAAGCAGCCTGCTGAGCGAACTGGCAACTCGTATCGTCATTCCTTTGGGGAAACGCTCCGCATTCGGTGGCGAAGCCATGCAAGGACTCACCCCAGAAATCAGCTTTGCAGACCAGGAGCTTCTCCTGTTGACCCCGCAAATTTCCTCTGTTTCTGAAAAGCATCTCAACAATCCGATTGGTTCTCTATCACATTTCAGAGATCAGATTGTTGGAGCCCTAGACATGGCTATCACTGGCATTTAGCAGCTAATTACACGAACGCGTTCGTATATCACCCGTTTATCAAACTCCTAAAACTGTTTTTGGAGTGCAAAGCACAGTTGACGAAGGCTTCTAACTCTCCCAGTTACTGGCTGGAATTCGCTTAACGTGGATGTGGCTGATAAGCCGGATGATGAGCTCTTCCCTGCCGAGCTTCAGGGTCAGGGGGTTATCGGTGCGGTTTTCAACCATTCGTCTGGTGGTCTCCGGTCCGGAAGGAGCACGGCGGAAACCGGGTTCCGCCGTGATTGGGATTATTGCATGTCGTTGAAAGCAGCGTCGGTTCTCGCTGCCAGGATGAAGTCGTTCTTGTGCAGGCCGCCGATTTCGTGGCTCCACCAGCTCACTGCAACTTTGCCATATTCCAGAACAACCACCGGGTGATGGTCTTCTTCTTCGGCAAGTTCGCCAATCTTGTTGGTGAACTCCAGGGCCTTCAGAAAGTTTTTAAGTTTGTAGACCTTATGAAGCTGTTCTTCCCCGTCAATTTCCAGAATTTCCCAGTCTGGGACCTCTTTATGCAGCTGCTGCTTTTCTTCCTCGGTCGCCTTGCTTGCGTTCGGGCTGCAAGCTTCACAGCTGTGTGCTTTCAGGTCACTCATTTCAACCTCCATGGTTGATGGCTGTATTACAAGCGTGGGTCGTGCCCTTCGCTTTATCAACCCTTCTCTTGAAATCCGGCGGCTTTCCGAATACTGTATATTTAAACAGTATTTTGAGAGTTTTCATCATGAGCGAGCTTCTGAACACGCTGATGCAGGATGCCCGTGTCTGGCAGGGGCACCGCCACACCCAGACCACACAGCCTGCGCAATCAACCGGTTACCAGGTGCTGGATAACCAGCTCGGAGGCCTGGGCTGGCCCCGGGGTGCCTTGAGCGAATGCCTGCTGGATGCACCGGGTATTGGTGAGCTGCATTTGCTTCTGCCGCTGATGCAACGGGTGTGCGAAGAGGGCAAAAGCGTGTTCTGGCTGAACCCGCCGCATACGCCCTATGCCCCTGCCCTGGCCCGGGAAGGCGTCAACCTGGACCAGGTGGTGCTGATCCATACCGATGATGAGGGCGACTTTTTGTGGACACTGGAGAACTGCCTGCGCTCACCAGTAACAGGCCTGGTAATGGCCTGGCCGGGCAAGCTGGCCTCACGGGAAGTCCGTCGCCTGCAACTGGCCGCCGAAGCCGGGAGCAATGTGTGTGTGCTGTTCCGGGAACGACGTTACGCCGGGCAGAATTCTCCGGCTGCCCTGCGGCTGGAGCTGGAACCGGGGGAGCAGCAGGATCTCAAGGTGAATGTGCTCAAGCGCCGGGGTAGCTGGCCCGGGCAGCGCTGTTCACTGGCCATGGCCCAGCGGGCCGATCTCTCCTTCCGTGAAACCACCCGGGTTGTCCGGGGCCCCTGGTCGGGTTCAACCGGGTAATAACGCTCCATGCTCTGGCTGTATCTGCATTTCCCGCACCTGGTGCTGGACCATATTCGGCGCACCCGTGAAGATGAGGGCGCCCTGGTGGTGGTTGAAGGCTCTGGCCAGAAGGTGATCCAGGCCTGCCCGGACGCCAGGAGCCAGGGTATTCGTAGCGGCATGCGCCTGAAAACCGCCATCAGCCTGGCTCCGGATCTGGGCATGGTGCGGGCCGATGAAACCCAGGAAGCCAGGATTCTGGAAGATCAGGCCCGCTGGCTGTACCGCTATGCGGCCCATATTGTGTTGGTGCCGCCCGATGGTCTGCTGGCCGAAATTGGCAGCCTTCAAAAACTGTATGGCGGGCTGCCCGCCGTTTGGCAAACCGTGGAACAGGGGCTGAATGAGCGCCAGCTGAATGCCTGGATCGGTATTGGCTATACCCCTCTGTCGGCCCGGCTGATTGCCCGCGCCGGCAAGGGGGAATGCACGGCAGACAAAGGCCACATTCTTCGAAGCCTGAGCCAGATGCCCCTGTTGGCAGCTGAATTCAACGAGAAAGCCTGTACCCGTTTGCAGCGCCTGGGGCTGAACACGTTGGGGGAGGTGTTTGATTTACCGCCCGGCGAACTGGCACGGCGTCTGTCTCCGGAGTTACTGGCTTACATCCAGAAAATCCAGGGCACCCGGCCAGATCCCCGCACGCCCTGGCAGCCGCCCCACTCGTTCCGGCAACAGGCGGATTTTGTGCAGGAAATAGAACACACCCAGGGGCTGCTGTTTCCGCTCCAGCGCATGCTTGTCGAACTGGAAGAGGATCTGTGCTGGCGCCAGCAGGATACCGACAGCCTGCGGCTGGTTCTGAAGCACCGGCATGCGGAACCAACCCGGCTGCAGATTCGCACATCCGGGCCGGAGCACCGGGCCGATCATTTCTTGAACCTGGTTCGTCTGCGGTTGGAGCAACATTCCCTGAGCGCCCCGGTTATCTCCATGGTTTTGCTGGTGAAGCGTTTCCTGTCACGGGAAGCACCCTCCGGGCAGGATCTGCTGGGTGAAACCCAGGATCTGAATGAAGCCTGGCATACCCTGATCAGCCGGCTGCAGGCGCGCCTGGGCGATCAGGCTCTCAGGCAGCTCTCGCCCCAGGCGGATCATCGTCCCGAACGGGCCTGGTCGGCCTCGGAAGTTCTGCGTAAAACCGGAACGCCGCCAGTACCGGCAGCAGAACTGCCCAGGCGGCCGCTCTGGTTATTGAAAGGCCCGCAACCGCTGACCGAGGCGCCCGTTACCTGGTTTTCCGGGCCTGAGCGCATCAGCGGTGGCTGGTGGGATGGCCAGCGCGTGCACCGGGATTATTACATTGCCCAGTTGAGCAGCGGCCAGTTGGCCTGGGTCTTCCGGGATGCCCGGGAAGGCTGGTTTGTGCATGGGTGGTTTGGCTGATGTCCGGGCAGCAGTATGCAGAGCTGTTTTGCTTCAGCAATTTCACCTTCCTCACCGGGGCCTCTCATCCCCACGAACTGGCTGAGCGAGCGCATGAGCTGGGCTACACCGCCCTGGCCATCACCGATGCCTGCTCCGTTGCCGGCATTCCCCGGGCCTGGGCGGCGCTGGCAGAAAGTCCTGTAAAACTCATTACCGGCAGCTGGTTTGAGTTGTCGGATGCCCCCACCGGCGCCGCTTCTCCTCGCTTTATCCTTCTGGCCCGCACGCGCAAAGGCTATGGCCAGCTTTGCCAGTTGATCACTACCGGCCGCCGGCGGGCTGAGAAAGGCCATTACCAGCTGTATTACCGGGACATTGAAACCCACACCCTGGATGACTGCCTGTGTCTGTGGCTGCCCCCATCGCCTACCGAAGCGGATTCCGATCAGGCGCTGGCCTGCGGCGAGTGGCTGGCCCGACTGTTTGACCCCCGGATCTGGATTGCCGCGGCCCGCACCCTGGAATCCGGCGAGGAGCAGCGGCTGGCACGGATACACTGGCTGGCCGATCAGCTGCGCATTCCCGTGGCTGCCGTGGGCGAGGTGCACATGCACAGCCGGGAGCGCCAGCCGCTGCAGGATGTACTGACAGCCCTGCGCAATCACACCAATCTGGAGAATGCCGGCCACTGCCTGTTCCAGAATGGCGAGCGATACCTGCGCCCCCTGCCCGTTCTGCAACGGCTGTTTCCGGAAGCCTGGCTGCATGAAACCCTGACCATTGCCAACCAGTGCACCTTCGAGCCCGGCAGCCTGCGCTATGAATACCCGCCAGACCTGGTGCCGGAGGACGAGACTCCGGCCGGCTACCTGAAACGGCTGACCCGCGAAGGCGAGCGCCGGCGTTACCCGGATGGCACACCACTGCAGGTTCAGAGCCTGATCCGCAAGGAGCTGGGCCTGATCTCGGAGATGAACTACGAGCATTACTTCCTCACCATCCACGATATTGTCGACTTTGCCCGCAGCCGGGGGATTCTCTGCCAGGGGCGGGGGTCGGCAGCAAACTCTGCGGTTTGTTATTGCCTGGGCATCACCGAGGTGAACCCGGCCCGGGTGGAACTGCTGTTCGAGCGGTTTATTTCCAAAGACCGAAACGAACCGCCCGATATCGATGTGGATTTCGAGCACGAACGTCGTGAAGAGGTTATCCAGTATATCTACCGGCGTTATACCCGTGAGCGCGCCGCCCTGGCTGCCACGGTGATCCGTTACCGGCCCAAAAGCGCCATTCGGGATGTCGGCAAGGCCCTGGGGTTTGATCCGGCCCTGGTGGAACAGCTGCTGGAAGGCATCGACTGGCGGGACAAGGCCACCAACTGGCGCCAGCAGATTCTCGACAAGAAAATCACCCGCAACCCACAGGTGGCGGACCAGTTCTTCACCCTAGTGAATACCCTGCTGAGCTTCCCCCGACATCTGTCCCAGCACGTGGGCGGTTTCGTGATCAGCGCCGGGCCACTGGCCGAACTGGTGCCAGTGGAGAACGCTGCCATGGCCGACCGCACCGTAATCCAGTGGGACAAGGACGACCTTGAGAGCCTGGGGCTGATGAAGGTGGATGTGCTGGCCCTTGGCATGCTCTCCGCCATTCGAAAAGCGCTGGAACTGATCAGCGATGAAAAAGGCCAGCCTTTCCGGATACAGGACATTCCCCAGGAAGACCGTGACACCTACGCCATGCTTCAGACAGGCGACAGCATCGGCGTATTCCAGGTGGAATCCCGGGCCCAGATCAACATGCTGCCCCGCCTGAAACCGGAAACCTATTACGATCTGGTGATTGAGGTGGCCATCGTTCGGCCGGGCCCCATCCAGGGTGACATGGTGCACCCGTACCTGCGCCGAAAGCACGGCCTGGAGCCGGTGGATTACCCGAACGATGCCGTGCGCAAGGTGCTGGAGCGCACCCTCGGTGTGCCCATCTTCCAGGAACAGGTGATCAAACTGGCCATGGTGGCGGCCGGCTTCTCCGCCGGCGAAGCCGACCAGTTGCGCCGGGCCATGGCGGCCTGGAAATCCCACGGCGACCTGACCCCGTTCCGGGAAAAGCTAGTCACCGGTATGCTCGAACGTGGTCACGATGCCGACTTCGCCGAACGGCTGTACCAGCAAATCTGCGGCTTTGGCGGCTATGGCTTCCCCGAATCCCACGCCGCCAGCTTTGCCCTGCTTGTCTACGTCTCCGCCTGGATCAAACGGCACTATCCGGCGGCCTTTTACTGTGCCCTGCTTAACAGCCAGCCCATGGGGTTCTATTCTCCCTCACAACTGGTGCAGGACGCCCGCCGGCACAATGTCACCGTGCTGCCGCCGGATGTAAATGCCAGCCAGTGGGACCACAACCTGCAAGACGAAGACCGCCATCTGCGACTGGGCCTGAGGATTATCCAGGGTCTGTCCGTTAGCGGCGCCGAGCGTATCCACCAGAACCGGCCAGCCGAGGGCTACCGCTCTGCCAGCGAGCTTCGCCGCCTGGCCACCCTGAACCAGCGGGATATGGAACTCCTCGCCGGCGCCAACGCCATGCCGGGCTTCACCGCCAACCGCCACCAGGCGTACTGGCAACTGCTCGACCATGAACAACCTGCGGAGCTGTTCGCTCAGGAGACGGCGGTCGATTATCAACCGGACTACTGTGAGCAATTGCCGGAACCCTCCGAAGGCCAGAACGTGCTGGCCGACTACGCCAGCCAGGGCCTCACCCTGCAGCGTCATCCGCTAGCGTTATTGCGGGAACAGGGCCACCTGAAGTTCTGTCTCAGCGCCGAACAGCTCAAATCCACCAAAGCCGGCATCCCTGTCCAGGTCGCCGGCCTGGTCACCGGCCGCCAACGCCCCGGCTCCGCTTCCGGCGTTACCTTCGTCACCCTGGAAGACGAAACCGGTAATGTGAACGTGGTGGTGTGGCTGGAAACGGCACGGCGACAGCGCAAGCC
>NZ_DDOI01000083.1:49759-57547 GCF_002341575.1 Marinobacter sp. UBA2498
AAGCCGTTACTGACTGCCCGATTGCTGCATGTGATGGGAGTGCTGGAGCGACAGGGGGACATTGTGCATGTGATGGCAGGTCGGCTTTCGGACCTCAGCCACCTGATTCAGTCGTTACCCGTGAATTCCAGGAATTTTCATTAGACACAAAAAAACCCCGCACAGAGGCGGGGTTTTTTGTACTGCGGTGAACAAATCAGCCAAGAAGCTTGATCATTACACCCGCAGCAACCGCAGAGCCGATAACGCCAGCCACGTTCGGGCCCATGGCGTGCATCAGCAGGAAGTTCTGCGGGTTGGCTTCCAGGCCCACCTTGTTGGAGACCCGCGCTGCCATCGGCACCGCAGATACACCGGCAGAACCGATCAGCGGGTTGATCTGCTCTTTGCTCAGCTTGTTCATCAGCTTCGCCATCAGAACACCCGAGGCAGTACCCACACCGAAGGCCACGATACCCAGGCCCAAGATACCCAGGGTCTGGGCGTCCAGGAACTTGTCTGCCATCAGTTTGGAACCAACGGACAGGCCAAGGAAAATGGTCACGATGTTAATCAGCGCGTTCTGGGCCGTGTCGCTCAAACGCTCGACCACGCCACATTCACGCATCAGGTTACCGAAGGTGAACATACCCAGCAGCGGCGCTGCATCCGGCAGGAACAGAACGACCGCAATCAGAACCACCAGCGGGAAAATGATCTTTTCCTGCTTGCTGACAGGGCGCAGCTGCGTCATCTTGATCTTGCGCTCTTCAGCGGAGGTCAGTGCTTTCATGATCGGCGGCTGGATCATCGGCACCAGTGCCATGTAAGCGTAGGCAGAGACCGCAATGGCACCCAGCAAGTGCGGGGCCAGAACACTGGAGACATAGATGGAAGTCGGGCCATCTGCACCACCAATGATACCGATAGCGGCGGCTTCCAGAATGTTGAACTCCAGAACACCGGTCCAGTCCAGCAGCGCAGCACCAATGACAGTACCGAAGATACCGAACTGGGCAGCGGCACCCAGCAGCAGGGTCTTGGGGTTAGCCAGCAACGGACCGAAGTCGGTCATCGCGCCCACACCCATGAAGATCAACAGCGGACCAACCGTACTGCCAATGATCACGGAGTAGAAGTTATAGAGCATGCCATTGCCGTAACCGAAATCCTGGGCCAGGGAGTTGGCCATCGCCATTTCGGAGTAGCTGGCCTCTTTTACGGCCACCTTGAAGGCGTCTTTCAACTCTGGCGTCACCGCCTGCCCGACCTGGTAGGCCACATCCAGAGGTGCGGCCAGAGCAGCCAGAATCTGAGTTGACTCTTCCTTCAGGGCAAAATGGATGGCATTTTCCGCCGCAGTCAGGGCAAGGCCTGCCTCCGGAATATTCGCCAGGATGCCGCCGAACCCGATGGGTACCAGAAGCAACGGCTCAAATTTCTTGTTAATCGCAAGATAGAGAAGCAAGAGGCCGATGGCGATCATGATCACCTGGCCGATCTCGATGTTGAACAGGCCACTACCTGTCCAGAGTGTCATTAATTTATCCATGGAATGCTGGCCCTTATGCGATTGTCAGCATTTCGTCATCAGGGGAGACGGCATCACCGACCTTGATGAAGACTTCGCCGATTGTGCCGGCTTTTGGCGCGCGAACCTCGGTTTCCATTTTCATGGCCTCGAGGATAATCATCACATCGCCCTCTTCCACGGTGTCACCCGGAGAAACCAGAACCTTGAAGATGTTGCCGCCCAGCGGTGCAACCACAGGCTCGCCTTCACCCGCTGCAGGTGCCGGAGCCGAGGAAGCAGCCGGTGCGGAAGCGGCACCGCCCTCGCCCTGGATCTGGCTGATCTCGCCACCTTCGGAAACGGCAACCACAAACTTCTTGCCATTCACTTCAACGGTGTAGGTCTCAGGGCCTTCAGATTTCGCGGCCGGAGCAGCGCTTTCAGCGGTCGGAACCGGCTCGAACGCATCCGGGTTGTCACGGTTTTCCAGGAACTTCAGGCCGATCTGCGGGAACAGCGCGTAGGTGAGAACGTCGTCTTCAACGTTGTCAGACAGTTTGATACCCTTCTCGTCGGCCAGCTTCTTGAGTTCGTCAGTCAGCTTGTCCATTTCCGGCTCAAGCAGATCCGCCGGACGACAGGTCACAGGCTCTTTGCCATCCAGAACACGCTCCTGCAGTTCCTTGTTCATCGGCGCCGGTGCAGCACCGTACTCGCCTTTCAGGATCGCAGAGGTTTCTTTGGAGATGGACTTGTAGCGCTCGCCGGTCAGAACGTTCAGTACCGCCTGGGTACCGACGATCTGGGACGTCGGGGTTACCAGCGGGATGAAGCCCAGGTCTTCGCGAACCTTGGGAATCTCGTCCAGAACCTGATCAAACTTGTCGCTGGCGTTCTGCTCACGCAGCTGGTTTTCCATGTTGGTGAGCATGCCACCTGGTACCTGGGCAATCAGGATGCGGGAATCGGTCCCACGCAGGCTGCCTTCGAATTTCGCGTACTTCTTGCGCACCTGGCGGAAGTAGCTGGCGATTTCTTCCAGCAGGTTGAGGTCCAGGCCGGTGTCACGGTCAGTGCCCTCCAGAATCGCAACGACGGCTTCTGTGGGCGAGTGACCGTAGGTCATGCTCATGGAGGAAATGGCCGTATCCACGTTATCGATACCGGCCTCCGCAGCCTTGATGGCGGTAGCGGTCGACATGCCGGTGGTGGCGTGACACTGCATGTGGATCGGAATATCCAGCTCTTTCTTCAGACGGCTGACCAGATCATAGGCCACGTACGGCTTGAGGATACCGGCCATGTCCTTGATCGCAATGGAGTCCGCACCCATGTCGGCAACTTCTTTCGCCAGCTCTACCCACATCTCGATGGTGTGCACCGGGCTGGTGGTGTAGGCAATGGTGCCCTGGGCATGCTTGCCGGTCTTGCGAACGGCCTTAATGGCACGATCCAGGTTACGGGGATCGTTCATCGCATCGAAAATACGGAATACGTCAACGCCATTTTCAGCGGCACGTTCACAGAAACGGTCCACCACATCATCCGCATAATGACGATAGCCCAGCAGGTTCTGACCGCGCAGCAGCATCTGCTGCTGGGTGTTGGGCATGGCTTTTTTCAGCTCGCGGATGCGCTCCCAGGGATCTTCGCCCAGGTAGCGAATGCAGGAATCAAAGGTAGCGCCGCCCCAGGATTCCAGGGACCAGAAACCGACCTTGTCGAGTTTCTCGGCAATTGGCAGCATGTCATCCAGCCGCATACGGGTGGCAAGCAGGGACTGGTGGGCGTCACGCAGGATAACGTCCGTAATCCCCAGCGGTTTCTTTGTGTCAGTCATCGTGTCAGCCTTCTGTTTAAAGGTTCTAGTCTTTTACCGGTTCACTTCTTGTGGCGGGACCGGAATTGTGCAATCGCCTTCTTGATGGCCTCGGCGGTGTCAGGGTCAACCGACGCGGGCGCCTTCGGCTTGGCACGTGGCGTTTTGGCCGGGGTTGCCGGCTCTGGCGGCGCAAACCGTCCTATGAGCTTGGACATGAGGAGTGTCGCGAACACCAGAATAATGAGGAACACGAATACAAACCCCATTCCGGCAATCATCAGATCGACGGCTTGTGACATCAGGTCATTCATATCGAACAGCTACCTGTATTGATTTATATTTCTCCCGATCTGTGCCCGGACTGACCAGTTAGACTAAGGTCTAACACGCTTCCGCGACAATTCGGGGGGCAAAATCCTGCGTAATTTACCGTTTTCAGGGTGCCCGGGCAACCTGAATGCAAAAATCTATACGGGGTTTCCGAGCGTCGCGGCCCGAAAAGACACGCATTTATACAGACGAAGCAATTCTCATTCAGGCATATCGAACGCGTATTTTCCGCCCCTTGACCTTGCCACTTTCGAGCCTGGCCAATGCCTTAGCTGCAAGCGACTTCTCTACCGCGACAAAACACTGATGATCAAACAGATCAATCTTGCCGACAGCTTTGCCAGGCAGGCCTGCTTCGCCCGTCAGGGCACCCAGGACATCGCCGGGACGAACCTTGTCTTTGCGACCACCGGCAATGCACAGGGTCTTCATGGCGGGCACGACCGGTTTCAGCGGCGTCGCCAGGAGTTTCTCTGTGTCTCCCCATGTCACGCTGCGGCCTCTTTCGGACTCGATGCGGGTAATCTTGTGCCCCTGGGCCGGCGTGCAGAAGGTAACAGCATGACCCCGCTCCCCTGCCCGGCCGGTGCGCCCGATCCGATGGGTATGCACTTCGGGATCCCGCGCGGGCTCGGCGTTGATAACCAGGGGCAGAGACTTTATGTCGAGGCCACGGGCAGCCACGTCGGTGGCAACCAGGATGGAGCAGCTCTGATTGCCAAACCGCACGAGCACGCTGTCTCGATCCCGTTGCTCCAGATCGCCATGCAAAGGCAGCGCAGAGAAACCCCGCTCACCAAGTTCCGCCGCCATGTCGTCACACTGCTGTTTGGTGGTGCAGAAAACGATGCAGGACTCGGGCTGACGCTCGGAAAGCAGCGCTACGATGGCATCCGATTTGGAATGTGGCGACACTTCGTAGAACAGCTCTTCAATGTCCGGGTTGTCACCGGCTTCCTCGGCCCGAACGTCTACCGGGCTTTTCTGGTACTGCTTGCTCAATTCACGGATGGGCGCCGGCCAGGTCGCCGAAAACATCATGGTCTGGCGTGATGGCGGAGTCTGGGACAGGATGTCTTCCATCGCTTCCTGAAAACCCATATCCAGCATTCGGTCCGCCTCATCAAGCACCACGGTTTTAAGCCGCGCCAGCGAGAGGGTCTGCTTGCGCAGGTGGTCCTGAATCCTGCCCGGGGTACCCACAACAATATGAGCGCCATGGCTCAGGGACCCGATCTGGGGGCCGATGGCAACACCACCACACAGAGTCAGCACCTTGATATTGTCCCGGGCCCGCGCCAGCTCACGGATAGCTTTGGCGACCTGGTCTGCCAGCTCACGGGTCGGGCACAGCACGAGCGCCTGAACCGCGAACAGTCGGGGATTGAGCCGCTCAACCAGGCTGATGCCAAACGCCGCCGTTTTTCCGCTACCGGTTTTGGCCATGGCAATGATGTCTTTTCCCGCCAGCCCCGGCGCAATGGCCTTCGCCTGAATCTCCGTGGGTTGGGCAAACCCCAGCTGGTTAAGGTTCGAGCACATGGCGGTAGACAGGCCAAAGTCGTTAAAAGAAGACATAGAAGAAAATCCCGGATTCAGCGGAAGCTGGTTATGAAGGCAATAATGAGGGCGTATACTAGGCCGAAATGATACCAGAATATGCAACGAAAGAACGGAGTTACTGATGGCATCCCTGCAGGATCAATTGCTGAAGGCCGGCCTTGCCGACGAGAAAAAAGCCAAGGCCATTCGCAGCGAAAAACGGAAGAAAAGAAAGCAGCAACCCAAGGGTGCTGTGGAAGTTAACGAGGCCGAGACCCGTGCACGTCAGGCCCGTGAGGAAAAAGCAGAGCGGGATCGCCAACTCAACCTGGAGCGTCAGCGCGCTGCCGAAAAGAAAGCCATCCAGGCCCAGATCCGGCAACTGGTAGAAACCAACCGGCTGGACCGGAGCCGCGGCGAAACCTCCTATCAGTTTGTTCATGACAAGAAGATCAAGAAGCTCTTCGTAGACGACACTATGGTCGATCAGCTATCCCGCGGCCGCCTGGCAATTGTTTTCGTGAACGATAACTACGAGATTGTGGCGGAAGGTGTTGCCCGAAAAATCATGGAGCGGGATGAGAGCGCCGTGGTGGTACTTCATGATCGCAAACAGGACGATGCAGGTGAGGATGATCCTTACGCAGGCTACGAAATCCCTGATGATCTGATGTGGTAACGCACTAATCAACCGCAGATCCACCCTTTTGGTCCTACATGCACCCGGGAAATACATAGGTACTACTCATAACCCCAAAACTTCTGACTTGACCTATACTTTAGTTATATCCATAGAACGAAGGGGATTAACTATGAGACTGAAAAAATCATTGAGCTTGATTGCTGGCGCCACGTTACTGGCGTCTTTGGCCAGTATGCCGGTTGCCGCCCAATCGGACGACCAGGTTTTCGGACGGGAACTGATGACCCAGCAAGAGCTGCAACAGCACCGGGAAACCATGCGCAACCTGAACACCGACGCCGAGCGTGCGAAGTACCGCCAGCTCCACCATGAACGGATGATGGAACGAGCCAGAGAGCGTGGCGTTGAGCTCAGGAACGGCATGGGACAGGGTTCCGGAAAAGGCATGGGTAAAGGCCAAGGCATGGGCCAGGGTATGGGGCAGAAAAACGGCCAGGGTATGGGCCAGCAAAATGGACAGGGCGCCGGGGGTGGCGGTAACGGCAAGAACCAGCAGTATAAGATGAAAGGCTCAAACAGCCAGTAGTCGGACATTGCTGTTCAGGGCCACAAAAAAATCGGGGCTGATTGTCAGCCCCGATTTTTATTTGCGCCTTTTACCTCGAGATTATTCAGGCATTGCGTAGACGCTTACGCGCCCACAAGCCGCCCATCGCCATCAGCACCAGGCCCGGCAGAACCGGATCGAACGGAGCACCTGGTTTGCCTGCGGTGCAACCAAAGATGGTACCGCCGCCACTACTGGACGCTGCAGTGGGCTCTTCAGGCTCGGGTTCAACCGGAGTATCTGGAATCATCGGATCATCAACTGCACCATTCAGACCGGTAACCCTGAACGTGAAGCTACAAGTCGTACTCACACCATCACCGGTACAGGTTGGCCAATTGGCAGCCGCGCCCACTGAAATTGTGGGGTTGATATTGACGTTGGCGAGATCTTCAATCGGGCCTTGAACATAACCGGCAACGCGTTCATATGCCGCTTCATCAGCCAGAATCGTCGCGTTTACAGCCTCAACAGTTTCGAACGAACCGTCTGCCAACTCATACAACCCATCCTCACCCTCATCAGACCTCCATGTAGCGTAGAGGGAGCCGTCTGAAGTATTGAGCACTTTCGGAGGTTGATTAGCCCACTCGGCGAAGGCATCAATGGCTACAGCCTCGCCATCGATCAGGACTTTGAAACCCTCGCCCGTATTGTTGTAATCGGCAACATACAGGCCAGCAGCAGAAGACTGATTCAATGAAATTGCATCAGGTACAGTATCTTGGGCATCCCCCTCACCCAAGGTATCCACAATTGGCCCTACATCGTCGGCTACGCTCGGGTCGAAGTTAATGCTGTTGGGATCCCATCGATCAGCGAGAGTATCTACCGTATTGTCGCCATCGGCATCTACCTCAACTGTCGTACTAAAGACTTTTTCATAAGTCTGCCAATCCGGCGCGGAAGCCGTTCCGGCGTTATAAGCCAGAAGGATCGAGTCGTTGGCCGGATTACCATCGTGATCAATAAACCATCCCGTGGGCGTTTCGCTCAGCGTCCGCCAATCACCAAACAAAGAACTGTACTGCGTGGCAATGGTGCCATTGGTTTCAAGCACATCTCCATCATCAGCCGTAGCAAGCGATTCAGTAAATGGAGCAACCTCGGTGCTGAAGAAAGGCAATCCCTCAACTTTACTACCGCCGAAAAGGCCGCCGGGGTACTTACCAACAGGCCCGATACTCAGTTTAGCGCCATCTGCAAAGCCGAAACCCAGACCATCACCAACAGATGAACGCATAAACTCGCTTCCAACCCCAAAACCGAGCTCGAAACGGATCGCATTCAAATCACCGCCAACCGAATTGGAGGCGTCGGTAAGATTGGAAAACTTGCCAATCACCCGATAG
>NZ_DDOI01000083.1:57644-59525 GCF_002341575.1 Marinobacter sp. UBA2498
AGACTTACCGAATCATCGGCTGACACATCGACAACAATGTCGATGGGACCATTGGTTTCGGTTGTTTTAAGCTTGAAACGCTTTCCGGAATCAGGCGGGGCTGTACAGTTGTCGCCGGGGGCACGATCGGGCTGAGCCATCAGGCAACCGGCAAAATCGTATGTCTGCTGGGCGGTGAACGGCTCGTTATAGACCTTGATCCCCAACCCTACATTGCCAAAATCGTTAACCGGATCGAGCCACCCAAAGCTGGCAGTTCCCTCTGTATCGGTATACACCAAGGTTTTACCTTCAACCGGTGGAACCGCAAGGTTTTCTTCGTTCACTCCCTCCATCGTTGCCGCAACAGCCACACACGGCAGGCCAATCATGGAACAAAACACGGCGCTAGCAAGTCGATGTCTCGCAAAATCATTTTTTTAGTAGTCATAATGCTTTCCCTAATGCAGTTCAGAAAATCCAAAACATAGAGCAGTTCAAGATTACCGTTCATTCACAATCGTAAAGCACAAAAACCGATAAGCAAATGCTTTTTAGTTACAACTAGTAGAACAATCTAGCACGAACAGTTCTCATGCTTTTGCCAGAAGCGCAAAGCTGCAACATCGCGATCGGCCGTATACCCAGCCATGAGGCGCCCACGAACAGGAATCTCAAGACAATTACCTGTGAAAGAAAACTCCATTACACCGCTCGCAGTTGCAGCCAGTCGTTCCTGTCTAGCCACCGAATCGATAGGTGTGACTTTTTGTCGCACCCTCAAAGCCGAGCAGACCTGAATACCAATCAGGCAGTGTTCACCTTCGAGTCCTTGTAGGCTCACTGCTTAATGATTTTATATTTCGGAGAATTGCTGCATTTCCGTATCAAATAAACTCGTCCAGAAACTATCTGTTACGGTATGCCTCTGGATTCTTTTGATAAAAGCGGCCTTAATAGCTGCAAATAAAAGATTCCAAATTTCCTCGGTGTATCAATTTCGTTTGCTGCCTCGCGCTAAAAATGAGGCAAAACCACGCTTTGATGCTGCCCTCAAGCAAGTAAGGAAAACCATGACAGTCTCGAGCTTCCTCACCAACATGACCATCCGGACCAGATTGGCTGGCGGCTTTGCGGTTCTCCTGCTGCTGACCATCGTAGTGGGATTGGTAGGTGATCGGGCCCTGGAGAGCTATGGCCAACGTTCGAACATTGTTGCCATGCTCGGGCAGGTAAACACCAACCTGACCGAAGCCCGGGTTGAGGAGAAGAACTTTCTGCTGACCGGTGAGGCGCAGGCTGTTGCCCGGACTCAGGCCCAGGGCGACCGGGTTCTGGAGCTGACCAATGAGATCAAGCCGCTGCTCGCAGTCGCCAAGGATATTGAAACCTTGGGCCAGATCCAGGCAGACGTAAAACAATACCAGCGGCTCATGGGCGAGGTTGAAACCAACATTGGTGAACGGGAGGCAGCGCTCGAGCGCCTTGAAACCAGTGCCCGCATCTTCGGATCTTCTTTGAAGGCCCACAGCTCTCTGTTCTTCGCTTCAGCCATTTTCGAGGATATGCGTCGCTCTGAACGCAAGTTCCTGATCGAACATGATGACGCCAGCGTCAAGGCTTATCTCGATGATGCGAAAAGAGTCCAGGGCCCGCTGAAATCAGCGGCGATCACGACCGAGGAAAAAGACCAGATCAATGCTGCGCTGAAGACCTATGTCAATGAATTTCAAACGGTCGTGGATCTCACCAACTCCGGAAAACAGCTGTCGGATGATATGGTCAGCACAGCTCGCAGTGCCATCGAATCGGCAAATAACCTTCGGGCACTTCAGACTGAGAAAATGGAGGCTGATCGTGAGCAGGCTTCCTGGTTGATCTTCGGCGCGACCGGTATCGCCC
>NZ_DDOI01000080.1:0-11753 GCF_002341575.1 Marinobacter sp. UBA2498
TCCACCTATTTCCGCATCAACGCAGCCAACACCGGACAGTTCGAGCGTACTCTCATTATTGCCGAAGACAGCAGCTACGTGAGTTACCTTGAAGGTTGCACCGCGCCCATGCGGGACGAGAACCAGCTGCACGCTGCGGTTGTTGAACTGGTGGCCCTGGACGACGCCCAGATCAAATACTCCACCGTGCAGAACTGGTACCCGGGTGATGAAGAAGGTAAAGGCGGCATCTTCAACTTCGTCACCAAGCGTGGCGCCGCCATCGGCAAGAACTCCAAGATTTCCTGGACCCAGGTCGAAACCGGCTCCGCGGTCACCTGGAAGTATCCGAGCTGTGTCCTGCGTGGCGAAAACAGCGTTGGTGAGTTCTATTCCGTGGCACTGACCAACAACTACCAGCAGGCCGACACCGGCACCAAGATGATTCACCTGGGCAAGAACACCTCCAGCACAATCATCTCCAAGGGTATTTCCGCCGGCAAGAGCTCCAACGCTTACCGCGGCCTGGTGAAATTCGGCCCCGGGGCGGAAGGTGCACGTAACTTTACCCAGTGCGATTCGCTCCTGATCGGCGACCGCTGCGGCGCCCACACGTTCCCTTACATTGAAAGCAAGAACAAGTCGGCCATCGTAGAGCACGAGGCAACCACCTCGAAGGTCAGCGACGAGCAGATGTTCCTTTGCCGCCAACGCGGTATCGACCCGGAACAGGCGGTCTCCATGATCGTGAACGGCTTCTGTAAGGAAGTGTTCAAAGAGCTGCCCATGGAGTTCGCTGTCGAGGCCGGCAAGCTACTTGAAGTTAGCCTCGAAGGGTCCGTTGGTTAACAGGACGGCAAGCACAAAAGTATCGCAGAAGCCGTCGGGCAGGCCCTTCCGGGATCGTCGAAATCAGGGATGATTTCGTCGAGCGTACAGGGATGTATTTACAGCGTATCCCGGAAGGGCCTGCCCGATGGCTGACTCCGCCCAGTTAGGGGCAGGCAACAGAATTCAGACGGTTAAATGAGAGAGACGCTACAAATGCTGAGCATCAAGAACCTGCACGCATCCGTTGAGGGCAAAGAAATCCTCAAGGGCATCAACCTGGAAATCAAGGCCGGGGAAGTTCACGCCATCATGGGCCCCAACGGCTCTGGTAAGAGCACCCTGTCGCAGGTGCTGGCAGGCAACGAAGCATTTGAAGTTACCGAGGGTGAAATCACCCTGAACGGCGACAACCTGCTGGAACTTGAAACTGAAGAGCGTGCCCGCGAAGGCATTTTCCTGGCGTTCCAGTACCCGGTGGAGATCCCCGGGGTGAGCAACCTGCAGTTCCTGCGCACCGCCGTGAATGCCATGCGCCAGCACAAGGGCCAAGACGAGATGAACGCGGCGGAGTTCATGAAGCTCGCCAAAGAAATTTCCAAGCAGGTGGATCTGGATCCGGCGTTCCTGAAGCGGGGCGTCAACGAAGGCTTCTCCGGTGGTGAGAAGAAGCGTAATGAGATCATGCAGGCCCTGCTGCTGCAGCCGAAGCTGGCAATTCTCGACGAGACCGACTCCGGGCTCGATATCGACGCCCTGAAGGTTGTTTCTGACGGCGTGAATGCTCTGCGCGCGGAAGACCGCGCCATCCTGATGGTGACCCACTACCAGCGTCTGCTGAACCACATTGTGCCGGACTACGTGCACGTTCTGGCGGGCGGCAAGATCATCAAATCCGGTGGCCGCGAGCTGGCGCTGGAGCTGGAAGAACGCGGCTACGGCTGGCTGGGCATCAAGGATGAAGAAACTGCCGACAGTTCAGCCAACTAAGGAGGTCGCGGAATGAAACCAGCACCCACTCTTTCCACCGCGTTCCTGCACCCGGCCGGGCAGTCCCTGCCGGAGCCCCTGCTCGCCCTGCGCAAGCAGCGTGGAACCGCTCTGGTCGACATGCCCTTGCCGACCCGGAAAACCGAAAACTGGAAATACTCCAGCAAGTACCTGAAGCTGACCGACGACATGGCCATCTCCCTGCCGGCGGATGGCAAGACCGGCAGCGGCCTGGCAGTGCCCGGCTACAAGGTTGCGTTCCTTAACGGTGTAATGATGCCAGAGGCCTGCGAATATCCGGATCTGGACGGCATCAGCATCAAGAGCTTCGGCGATCTGAGCGATGAGGAAGCCAGCGATCTGGCGGATCGCCTGGACAGCACCCTGGACAACAAGGCGGTTCAGATGGCCCGGCTGAATTCAGCCCGTTTTGAAGACGGCCTGCTGATTCGCCTGAAGCCGGACGCAGTGCTCGACCAGCCGCTGTTCATTGTTCACGAGGTAACGGCCGAGGCCAGCGGTTCGGCTTTCCCGCGCATTTTCGTGGATGCCGGCCGTCATAGCCAGATTACGCTGGTGGAGGAGTACATCTCCAGCGGCTCGGCCCAGGTCATGGTCAATACCGTCACTGAATTCAATGTGGCCGACGGCGCCAACATCACCAGCATTCGCCTGAACATGGAAGGCGAGAACGTCCAGCACATTGGCTCCACCGGCGTCCTGCAACAGCGCAGCTCGCGGTTTGAAAGCCATACCGTTGGGTTTGGTGGCCCCCTGCGCCGGCACGATCTGCAGGTTCGGCTTGAAGGTGAAGGCGCTGAGTGCAAGCTCAACGGGGTAGTTGTTACCCAGGGCAAACAGCACTACGACAACCACACCACCATCGAGCACGTGGCTGCCCACTGCAACAGCGAAGAAACCTATCGGAATATCGCAGCGGACCAGTCCCACGCCGTGTTCAATGGCCGGATTCATATCCATCAGGACGCCCAGAAGTCCAATGCGGATATGAACAACAAGAACCTGCTGCTGTCCAACGGGGCAGAGATTGACACCAAGCCGGAACTGGAAATCTATGCCGATGACGTGAAATGTGCCCATGGCGCGACCATCGGCCAGCTTGACGAAATCTCGCTGTTTTACCTGGTTTCACGGGGTATCGGCCGGCGTCAGGCGAACGTTCTGCTCACCATGGCCTTTATCAACGAGCTGGTCGAGCAGATTCCGGTTGAAGCAGTGCGGGAGACGGTCCAGGGCCGTCTGAACCACTTCTTCGAACAGACATTTCAGGAGGCGTAACCGGTTATGACCGATCTGTCCGTGGCAAGCACCGCCAAGCGCACCACCTTCGACGTGGACGCGATTCGCCGGGATTTCCCGATCCTGTCCCAGCAGGTAAACGGAAAGCCCCTGGTGTATCTGGACAACGGTGCGTCGGCCCAGAAGCCGGAGGCTGTGCTGGATGCCATGGATCGGTATTACCGTGAGATGCACTCCAACGTCCATCGGGGCGCCCATACGCTGGGAGACCGTGCGACCTCCGCCTTCGAGGGTGCCCGCGAGACGGTTCGAAACTTCCTGAACGCCGAAAGCACCCGGGAAATTATCTGGACCCGCGGCACGACCGAGGCCATCAACCTAGTTGCCAATGGGCTCGCCCCGCGCCTGAAGGCTGGTGACGAGATCCTGGTGAGCCACATGGAACACCACGCCAACATCGTGCCCTGGCAGATGATTGCCGAGCGCACGGGTGCGAAAGTGGTGCCTGTTCAGGTGACACCGGAAGGCGAGCTGGACCTCGAGTCCTTCACCAGCCTGCTCAATGAGAAGACCCGGGTGCTGGCAATCACCCACGTTTCCAACGTGCTTGGCACGGTGAACCCGGTGGCGGCCCTGATTGAACAGGCCAAGGCCCACGGCATCATCACCCTGGTGGACGGGGCCCAGGCGGTACCTCATTACCAGCCGGACGTTCAGGCGCTGGGCTGCGACTTTTACGTGTTCTCATCGCACAAGCTGTTTGGCCCCACTGGTATTGGCGTGCTTTACGGTAAGGCCCAGTTGCTGGAGGAAATGCCTCCCTACCAGGGCGGCGGCGAGATGATCGAACGAGTGTCCTTTGAACGGACCACCTGGAATACCCTGCCCTACAAATTCGAGGCAGGCACCCCGGCCATTGCCGAGGCAGTCGGACTGGGAGCCGCCATCGACTACCTGAACGGCCTGGATCGTTCCGCCATGGAAGCGGCCGAGACCGGCCTCCTTGAGCGGGCCAACCAGCTGGTGGAAACCGTACCCGGCATGGAGATTATCGGTACGGCAAAAAACAAAGTGCCGGTTATATCCTTTAAAATTGCCGGCCTGCACCCCAGTGATATAGGCACGCTGCTGGATCAGCAGGGAATCGCAATCCGCACGGGTCACCATTGCGCCATGCCGCTGATGGATTTCTATGGAGTTCCCGGTACAGCCAGGGCTTCATTCGCGTTCTACAACACTCTGGACGAGGTGGATACATTGTTTACCGCCCTGCAGAAAGTCCAGCGTCTGTTTGCCTGATGGAGGTGGAATTATGACAGCCGAAGTCTTCACCCCGACCGTCGCCGTCACCATGACGCCCAGCGCGGTCAAGCACGTGCGCAAACAGCTGGAGAAAAAGCCGGACGCCAAGGGCATTCGGCTGGCCATCAAGAAAAGTGGCTGCTCCGGCTTCAAATACGAAACCCAATGGGTGGAAGACACCGCCGCCGACGACAAGGTGTTTCACATTGATGGCGTCGATGTTTTCGTGAAAGAAGAGCATCTGCCGCTGGTGAACGGCATCGAGATCGATTTTGTGACGGAGGGCGTGAACTCCATGTTCCAGTTCCGCAATCCGAACGCCACCGCAGAGTGCGGTTGCGGCGAGAGTTTTACCGTCGCGTAATCCGATATAAAGATTGAAAAGAGCGAGGCCCGAACAGGCATGCAAGAACGGGAAGTGGTCCTGACCAAACGCGAGGTGGAAGCCCGCCTTGTTCCTTCCGGAACCGAAATCATGATTCCGTCGGACACCTTTGTGACCATCACGCAGTCGCTGGGTGGCACCTTTACGGTCGCTGTTAACGGTAACCTTGCCCGGATTGAAGGCCACAATGCCGACGCGCTCGGCAAGAAACCCCTGGAAAGCAGCTTTGAAACCCCGGAAGACGGCACCGTCAACGAAAACCAGGTCTGGGAAGCCATGCAGAACTGCTACGATCCGGAAATTCCGGTGAACGTAGTGGATCTGGGCCTGATTTACGAGTGCAGGATTGAAAATGGCACCGAAGACGGCAACCATGTGTACGTGCTGATGACGCTGACTGCCGCCGGCTGCGGCATGGGCCCGGTGATAACCGAAGATGTGAAAACCAAGCTCGAGCATGTGCCCAATGTGGACAAGGTGACCGTTGAACTGACCTTCGATCCGCCCTGGAGCAACGAAATGCTCACCGACGAAGCCAAACTCGAACTGGGAATGCTGTAAATGACTGCCAGTGAACAGGACTTTCTGAACAACCCCTTGGGTAAAGACACCACCCTGGATGACGTTCTCGATGGCTTCGAGCTGCTGGACGACTGGGAAGAGCGCTACGCTTTTATCATTGATCTGGGCAAGCAGCTTCCTGCGTTTCCCGAGGAATCCCGGGTTGAAGAAAACTATGTTCATGGCTGCCAGAGCCAGGTCTGGCTGATTCATCATTACGATGAAGACAGTGGCCGGCTGTACCTGTTGATTGACTCCGACGCCATGATTGTTCGTGGACTGGCTGCCATCATCCTGGTCGCCCTTAACGGCAAAACCCCGAGGGACCTGCTGGCCACGGACATTGATGAGTTATTCGAGCAGCTGGACCTGTTCCGGCACATTTCCCCGACCCGCGGCAACGGGCTCAGGGCGATGGTTGGCAAGATCCGCGACATTGCGGCCGCCGAGGTGGCCAACGCCAGCAATTGATGCCCGTCAGCCCTACCAGATAATCGCTATATCATCTCTCTGGATATTCACGATGCCGCCCAGTTGCGGCATGGTACCCCGGCTAAAATGCGGCTGAACTTTTTCGAGCGTCACTGACAAGTCGCTGTCCTGCAATTCTGGTGAGTCATCTGGTGATTCCAGGTAGCGCTTGCTGCGATAGATCTTCAACTCATCACCCGGCCTGAGGCCTGCTGTAGCCCCGGATTCCAGCGTTACAGAAAAGTCGTCTACCCGCGCAATTCTGGTCATGAAGGGCTGACACGCCAATGCATCCGTTACTGCCATCGCCATGTCTGCGATAACATTCTCGACAGCCTGACCGTAGGCGGTTTTCTGGAAGCCGGCAGAGCCGAACCCTGCTGAACTGCCAGGCCCGGCATCCCAATCGGCCGCGGCTTCAAATCTCTGACGATAGACCGGCGCGCCACTGAAGCCGTCGAAGATAACGAGATCAGCCGCAAATCGGCGCCGTTGATCTACCGCCCCGATGCCCCGCTGCATTTTATCCAGCACGGAGGTGCCCCACGCTGACGGATCCGCAACGCCAAGATCCCGGATAACGCCTGTCACTACGAACTGAACGCCCATTTCACGGGCCAGTTCCAGTACATTGGTCAATCGATTGTCGCCCTGTTGTACCGTAGGCGCGTTCAGCAGATCCGTGAACATCCGTGAGGTTGTCGCACCAAAGACCTGCAATCCGCCCTGAGCCACCAAACGCTGCTGGAGTTGTTGCGGCAAGATTTCGCCGGCGTCATCAATCCGCCCGACTCTGGCCTGGTCCGGATACAGGACAGGAAACCCGGTCACTGCGACGCGCTTTTTCAGGCGTCCGGAATCTCCAGATCCACACTGGCTGCGACTCTCGCTGATATCGCCCCGGACAATCACCCGCAACAGATTGCCACTCTGGTACTCATCAATTACCCGCACATTCCGGGCTCTGGCGCTTGACGCCAGATCCATCCGTGACTCAGTGATCACGCCGTTTTTCATGGTGTCGTGCGTGCTAACCCTGGCTTCATACTGCAGGGAAAGGTCCCGGATTGCGGCCTTGCGGGCCTCAGCCCGGGCGGCTTCCAGGTTGCCATTGTGGATATTGGCATGGCCCACGCCTTCCAGAACCACCGCATGGGCGGCAGAAACCACGAAGAGCGCCAGAGCTCCGAGCACAGCCAGTGACAGCAAGCGTTTCATAATTCTCGATACTCCCTAACACTCTCTATACTCTCGATCAATCAAGGTAATACAGGGAATCCACGCCTTTGCTCTGCACATCGCCCACGCTGTCATTTTCCTGCGGCATGGGAATCGGGCAGAGATCCTGCACCTGATCATCAGCAACCTTGGCCACACAGGCCCGGAAACGTGGCTCGAGCTTCAGTTCCATCACCGTTTCGAAGACACCGTCGCTGTGCTCGTTGACCGCGACCAACTTCGCGCCGCGAATGTAGCTGTCCACATAGGTTCTGAAGGTGTCGTTGCGCAGCACAAAATCATTAACGGTGGAACTGCCGTACACGACAGTACCGTAGACCCGTTCAACGAGATTCCGGTAGGCGTCCAGCTGGGAGGCCCGCCGGGCCATCAGACGTTTGCGGATATTTGAACGGTCGGCCGCAACATCCTCATAGGTCCCCAGACCGCTCACCCGCACAGTAATTGGCTCCAGCATCGTATCCTGGCGGGACTGGTTGCCGTTATCCCCCTGATAACTGCCAACCGGCGCACAAGCAGCCACCGTTGTTGCCAGCAGAGGCATAAGTATCCAGCGAAGGTTCATTGCGTGTCTCCAGAAAACGTCATTTCCGGTTTCCCATGAAAAAACTACGCCAGTTTTTCTAACTGCCTGATATTCCGATCAACAACTCCCAACCGTATTGTTTTGCAATCCCTATGCGGCAAAAAACTGCCTCTGTTTACACATCAAAAACAAACCGTTACCCCATGCGTCATGAGCTGGATAAGGTTCTGCCTTACCCTTTCAGGTACGTAACATCTATTTTGCCTTTTTACCTGACAGGATTCTTCATGACCGGATATCGCCTGACCAAACTTTCTCTGGCTATTGGTCTTTCCATTGCCACCAGTTCTGCACTGGCCAGCCCGCAGTCGTTTATGTCTGCCCGCTCTTTTGCCATGGGTGGCACTGGCGTCGCTGTAGCAACACCATCATCAGCGCCGATGGATAACCCAGCGATGATGGCCTCCGATCACCACAGCTGGAACGATGATTTTGGGTTGATGCTGCCCTCGGTGAATGCTCGCGCAGCGGATGAGGAAGAAACAGTTGACCAGGTGGATGATATCCAGGATGTAATCACTGATCTTGAATCGCTGGTTTCCGGTTTTGATCCCAATACCGACGACCCACAAAGTATTCAGGACGGCGCCGCCGATCTCAGCGACCGTTTGACCGAATTCGACAGGGACACCATGCGAGTGAACGCCGGTCTAGGGCTGGGCCTGGCTGTGCCGGGACAATCTCTGGCTGTCGGCGTGTTTACCAATGCAAACCTGACAGCAACCGTTCGTGGTGACGTGTCCGATCAGGATATTACCGCACTGAATGCGATTGCCACTGCAGCAACGGCCCAGGACGTTCAGAATGCCGTCGACCAGATCAGTACGAATGGCACCCTGAACCTGACATCACAAGGAAAAATACTGGCATCCGCCGTCGGGGAAGTGGGCATCAGCTTCGCACGGGCTTTTGAGCTACAGGATGGCAACAGCTTCCAGCTTGGCCTGTCGCCGAAATACGTGGAGCTGCGCACCTTCCAGTACACGGAAGCGGTTTCCGGTTTCGAAGATGACGAATTCGACGATGACCAGTATCAGACTGAAAAGAGCGGCTTCAACCTCGACGTGGGCGCAGCCTACAGCTTTGGTGATTCCAACCAGTGGAACACCGGAATTGTCGTTAAAAACCTGATCCCCATGGAGCTCGACTCCGCTGCGAGCCGGCCTTTGCTCGGAGAGGAAGTTCGCACATTAAAGCTGGACCCGATGGTTACAGCGGGCATCGCGCACAAGAGCGAATACCACGTTATCACCGCGGAAGTGGACCTGACCAAAAAGGAAGCCTTTGGCTTTGAGGACGACACCCAGTGGGCAGCCCTTGGCGCCGAATTCGACGCCTTCCGTTACGCCCAGTTGCGGGTGGGTGTTCGCCACAACCTGGCCAGCAACGATGACAACGACGGCATTGAAGAGAAAACCCAGTTCACGGCAGGTCTCGGACTGAACATTGTCGGCGTCCGCCTCGATATCGGCGCCCTGTACAGCGATGCAGATGCCGGTGCCGCCCTGGAGCTTGGCACCGCGTTCTGATGGAAAGCTGAAAGTGGGGTCAGATGAAGATTTCATCTGACCCCAAGCTCCAATCAAAGCCCGCCCGGGCAATCCGGGCGGGCTTTTTTATGGCCCTCATGCGTCACAGGTTTGCCTGCCCTGCCCGGGAACCGGATAATCCACCGACACACTCCCGAAAGGAATCAGCGATTTCATGCAGGCCTATCTGGTTGGCGGTGCCGTTCGTGACGAATTACTCGGCCTTGAGGTCAAGGACCGGGATTGGGTGGTGGTCGGCGCAACTCCAAAGGAAATGCTAGCCAACGGCTTCAAGCAGGTGGGCGCGGACTTCCCGGTATTTCTGCATCCCCGAACCCGGGAAGAATATGCCCTGGCTCGCACCGAGCGGAAACAGGGGCGCGGCTACCACGGCTTCACTGTTTACAGCGCGCCCGACGTCACCCTTGAGCAGGATTTGAAGCGCCGGGACCTGACCATCAATGCGATGGCAAAAGCTGAAAACGGCGATCTGGTCGACCCCTTTGAAGGCCGCAGAGATATTGAAGATCGCAAGCTTCGGCATGTCTCGGAGGCCTTCGCCGAGGACCCCCTGAGAATTCTTCGCACAGCCCGGTTCGCAGCCCGCTTTCACCCGCTGGGATTTTCCGTGTGCGACCAGACCATGGCCCTGATGAAGCGCATGGTGGATAGCGGAGAAGTAGACCACCTGGTGCCCGAACGGGTCTGGCAAGAATTCCAGCGGGCGCTGCATGAACAGGCGCCCGAGGCCTTTTTCGAAGTTCTTCGTGACTGCGGCGCCCTTGAGGTTCTTGTTCCGGAATTAGCTTCGGAAAAAGTCTTTCAACTCGCGATGGCGGCACTTGGCTGCGTCCACCGCCGCTTGCACGCCGAGACGGAGGAGCGTTTTGCGGCCCTGCTCTCCCCCCTGGATGCCCCTGTTGCAAAGGACAGGGGCAAAGCCCTGAAGGCACCCAATGACTGTCAGAATCTGGCGCGACTGGTTACTGCCTTCACACCCCAGATCCGGGACATTGATGCGCAAAGCCCGGAAGCCGAAACGCTTCTGGACCTGCTCGACCAGGCGGACGTCTGGCGCCGCCCGGAACGTTTTTCGCAACTCACGAAGGTGCTCGAGTGCGCCTTGCCGGGCGATTCCCTCACACTGGACCTGCTGCGAACCGCCTCGGAAGCGGCGACCGGCGTTGAGCCGAGAACCCTCCTGGCGCAAGGGTATAAAGGCAAGGAACTGGGCAGCGCAATCCGGACTGAACGCCTGAAACGCATCGGCGACGCCGTCGCCCCGACCAACCACTGAGGAGGCACCATGCCGTCCACAACGCCTGTTGCCCTGATCACCGGCGCAGCCCACCGTCTTGGCGCACAGACTGCCCGGACACTTCACGAAAGAGGGTGGAACCTGGTGATTCACTACCGGACCCGGGAAGAGCAGGCGAACTCACTGATTGCGCAGATGAACCGCCAACGGCCCGACTCCGCCTGCGCCCTGCAGGCGGATTTGAGCCAGTTAACTGGAGTGGACCGGCTGGCCAGTGACGCCATCGCACAGTGGGGCCGACTGGACGCACTGGTGAACAATGCATCGGTCTTCTACCCCACCCCGACCGCAGACGCCACCGAAGACGACTGGAACACAATCCTGAACACCAACCTACGGGCCCCATTTTTCCTGCTTCAGGGATGCCTGGCCGAACTTCGGCGAAACCGCGGCAGCGTCGTAAATCTGATCGATATTTACAGTGAAAGGCCTATCGATGATCACCCGCTGTACTGCGCCACCAAGGCCGGCCTGGCTGCCCTGACGCGCTCCTGGGCAAAAGACCTGGCGCCGGACGTGCGCGTGAACGGCGTATCGCCAGGCGCAATCCTCTGGCCAGAGGGCGAAGCCGAGATGGATCAATCCGCCCAACAGGCAATCCTTCAGAAGACGCCACTGGCCCGCACCGGCAACCCTGACGATATTTCCGAAACCATTGCGTTCCTGATCTGCGATGCGCCCTTTATCACCGGGCAAATCGTCTCTGTTGATGGCGGCCGAAGCCTGAACATGTAGTACAACCCGCGCATGACGGACCTGATCTTTGGCCGGTGACCGCTTTCCGGATACAATGCCAGCAGTTTTCAATCCTGTTCGCGCCGGCCCCAATCCCGCGCGCGCCACTGATCCGGAGAATTCCCATGCGTGATGTCGTTATTGTTGCCGCCCGCCGTACTGCTATCGGAACCTTTGGCGGAGGTCTTTCCAGCCTGAGCGCAGACCAGCTGGGAACCGCCGTCATCAAGGCACTAATGGAAGAAACCGGCGTTGCCGGTGACCAGATCAACGAGGTGGTACTGGGTCAGGTTCTTACCGCCGGTGTTGGCCAGAACCCGGCTCGCCAGTCTGCCATTAACGCCGGCATTCCAGCGTCGGTGCCCGCCATGACCATCAACAAGGTCTGCGGCTCAGGGCTGAAAGCGGTTCACATGGCGGTACAGGCCATCCGCTGTGGCGACGCCGAGATGATGATCGCCGGTGGCCAGGAGAGCATGAGCCAGGCGCCCCATGTGCTGCCCAACAGCCGGAATGGCCAGCGGATGGGCAACTGGTCCATGGTGGATACCATGATCAAGGACGGCCTGT
>NZ_DDOI01000080.1:11876-12130 GCF_002341575.1 Marinobacter sp. UBA2498
GCCTGTGGGACGCCTTCAACGATTACCACATGGGCATCACGGCCGAGAACATCGTCGAGAAATACGGCATCAGCCGGGACGAGCAGGACGAGTTTGCAGCGGCGTCCCAGCAGAAGGCCGCCGCCGCTCGCGAAGCCGGCTATTTCGATGGGCAGATTGTTCCGGTCTCCATTCCCCAGCGTAAGGGCGACCCGATTGTCGTTGACCGCGATGAAGGCCCCCGTGACGGCGTGACTGCCGAGGGACTGGGCAAC
>NZ_DDOI01000080.1:12218-12606 GCF_002341575.1 Marinobacter sp. UBA2498
CGCGACGGCGTCACTGCCGAGGGGCTTGGCAAACTCCGTGCGGCCTTCAAGAAAGACGGCACCGTTACCGCCGGCAACGCCTCATCCCTCAACGATGGCGCCGCAGCCGTGATGGTCTGCAGTGCCGAGAAAGCGAAAGAACTGGGGCTGACTCCGATCGCCACCATCAAGGCCTACGCCAACGCAGGCGTGGACCCGACGATTATGGGCACCGGCCCGATCCCGGCCAGCCAGCGGTGTCTGAAGCTTGCCGGCTGGAGCACGGAAGATCTGGACCTGGTGGAAGCCAACGAAGCCTTCGCAGCCCAGGCTATTTCTGTAAATCGCGACATGGGCTGGGACACCGGCAAGGTTAACGTGAACGGCGGCGCCATTGCCCTGGGCCACC
>NZ_DDOI01000080.1:12684-15738 GCF_002341575.1 Marinobacter sp. UBA2498
GGCGCCATTGCCCTGGGCCACCCCATCGGCGCATCCGGCTGCCGCATTCTGGTCTCCCTGCTGCATGAAATGGTTCGCCGCGATGTTCACAAGGGCCTGGCCACACTGTGCATCGGTGGCGGCATGGGCGTTGCCCTGGCCGTCGAGCGCTAAGCTTCATGCTCCACGTTGTGCTGTACGAGCCGGAGATACCGCCGAACACCGGCAACATCATCCGGCTCTGCGCCAACACCGGTTGCCAGCTGCATCTGATTGAACCGCTGGGTTTTAACCTGGAAGACAAACAGATGCGGCGGGCCGGGCTGGATTACAGCGAGTACGCAACGGTCAGGATCCACAAGAGTTACCAGGACTTCCTGGCCAGCGAGCAACCCGGACGCCTGTTCGGGTTCACCACCAAAGGCAGCGCCCATTACCACGAAGTGAGCTACCAGGATGGCGACTACCTGATGTTCGGCCCGGAAACCCGCGGCCTTCCCGCTGATGTCCGCGAGGGGTTGCTGCCTGAGCATCGCCTGCGGGTTCCCATGCAACCGCATAGCCGCAGCCTGAATCTCTCCAATACCGCAGCCCTGGCGGTTTACGAGGCCTGGCGGCAGCTGGGGTTTAACGGAGCGACATAAAAAAACCGGCCTGAGCCGGTTTTTTTATATCTGATCACAGTGGTTCGGATCAGTGAGTCTGCTGCTCTTCGCTTGCCTCGCCAGCAGCTTCTTCCTGCTTGCGCTTGAGCGCCTGGGCATAGATGGCGTCGAAGTTCACCGGCGCCAGCATCAGGGCCGGGAAGCTGCCCTTGCTCACAATACCGTCGATCGCTTCGCGCGCATACGGGAACAGGATGGTCGGGCAGTAGGCGCCCAGCATCTGGCCCAGCTGCTGGCCTTCGATGCCCTGCACCAGGAACACGCCGCCCTGCTGGATCTCGACGATGTAAGCTACCTTCTCACCCACTTTCGCGGTGACGGTCAGGGAAAGCACAACCTCGTACTGGTTGTCGCTGACCTTGTTGTGAGACGTATTCAGATCCAGATTCACCTGCGGCTTCCACTGCTCCTGAAATACCAGCGGAGAGTTGGGTGACTCAAAAGACAGGTCCTTCACATAGATGCGCTGAAGGGCAAACTGGGGTTGGTTCTGGTTGTCACTGCCTGCTGCGGCTTGCTGATTCTCAGCCATTTTCAATCCTTTCGTTCTCGATCATGGGCTCGGGGCCCGCTGTTATGGGATGTTATGAAGTGTGCTGCCGGGACATTTTACGTTGGCGCCGGGCCGGCTTATGTGAAACAGTGCGGCAGAATGATCTTCAGATCAAGGGCCGCTCTATTTCTTCACCAGCGGAAGATTGCTGGCTTTCCAGTCGGCAACGCCGCCGTTCAGGCGAACCACATTGCTGAAGCCTTCCGCGTTCAGCTGTTTAACCGCCATGGCAGAATGCTGGCCCATCTTGTCGGCAACGATGATCTGTTTGTCCTTGAACTTGCTCAGCTCACCAACCCGGCTCTTCAGGCTGTTCAGGGGAATGTTGATCGAGCCGGTAATGCGGCCCTCACCAAACTCCTTGCGGTCCCGGATGTCGACTACAACGGCTTCATCCTTGTTGATCAGATTGACCGCACCCTGGGCCGAGATCTTGGCACCGCCACGACGGGACTCCAGAATGAGAATGGCAACCAGGAATGCCACGAACAGCGACACAAGAATGTAGTGGTTAACGACAAATTCAAACAACCGGTCCATGAATTTACCCTGATAATGAGTTTGGCGGGATTATACACAGCCTGCTCCCCGGACAGAAGGTGACGAAAGTGGCCAGTAAATGCGAAAATAGATAAACTTCGTTTTCGTTTTAGTAAATTTACTAACATTTTACTTCCGGACTTAATGATGACTGCAATGCGCAAGCCGACTGCACTGATTATCCTGGACGGCTGGGGCCATCGCGACCCGGCTGAAGACAATGCCATCAGCAATGCCAGCACCCCGTTCTGGGACAAACTCTGGCAAAACCAGCCCAAAACCCTGATCAATACATCGGGTATGTTTGTTGGGCTGCCGCAAGGGCAAATGGGTAACTCGGAAGTTGGCCACATGAACCTGGGCGCAGGGCGCGTGGTCTATCAAAGCCTTACTCGTATCGACAAAGATCTGGAAGAAGGCACTTTCCAGCAGAACGAAGTGCTCTGCTCAGCGATCGACAAGGCTGTCCAAAGCGGCCGAGCCGTTCATCTCATGGGTCTGATGTCGCCCGGTGGTGTACACAGCCACGAAGACCACATTATTGCCGCTGCCGAACTTGCCGCCGCACGTGGCGCGAAGGAAGTTTACATCCACGCCTTCCTCGATGGCCGTGACATGCCGCCCCGCAGCGCAAAACCATCCCTGGAGAAGGCCGCGGCCAAATTGAAGAGCCTCGGCGTCGGCCGCGTTGCCTCGATCGTGGGCCGCTACTATGCCATGGATCGCGACAACCGCTGGGACCGCGTGGAAGCGGCCTACAACCTGATGACCCAGGGCACCGCGGAGTTCACTGCGGCCGATCCGGTATCCGGGCTGGAACAGGCTTATGAGCGCGGGGAAAACGACGAGTTTGTAACGCCAACCCGGATCCACGCTCCGGGCGAGCCCGAGGGAACGATCAACGATGGTGACACGGTGCTGTTCATGAATTTCCGTGCCGACCGTGCCCGGGAAATGACCCGCACCTTTGTGGAGAAGGACTTCGACGGATTCGAGCGCAAGAAGCACCCCGAACTGGCCGACTTCGTGATGCTGACCGAGTATGCGGCGGACATCAAAACTTCCTGCGCCTACCCGCCCGAACAGCTTACCAATGGCCTTGGCGAATACATGGCGAAGCAGGGCAAGACCCAGTTGCGCATCGCCGAAACAGAGAAATACGCCCACGTAACCTTCTTTTTCAATGGCGGCCTGGAAACACCGTTCGACGGTGAAGAGCGCATTCTTGTGCCCTCCCCCAAGGTGGCGACCTACGATCTGCAGCCCGAAATGAGCGCACCAGAGGTAACCGACAAGCTGGTGGAAGCGATCAAGAGC
>NZ_DDOI01000080.1:15843-29689 GCF_002341575.1 Marinobacter sp. UBA2498
GGTGGAAGCGATCAAGAGCGGCAAGTACGATCTGGTTGTTTGCAATTATGCCAACGGCGACATGGTTGGTCACACCGGCAAGCTGGACGCTGCAATCAAGGCGGCCGAATGCCTGGACGAATGCGTGAAACGCGTTGTCGAGGCCCTGGATGAGGTAGGCGGCGAAGCTCTGATCACGGCTGACCACGGCAACTGCGAACAGATGACCGATCCGAATTCAGGCCAGGTTCACACTGCCCACACCATCGGCCCGGTGCCACTGGTATACACCGGCCACCGCAAAGTTGTGTTGAAGAACGACGGCAGCCTGAGCGACGTTGCGCCCTCTCTCCTAGCCCTGATGGGAATGGAGCAACCGAAGGAAATGACCGGGCACAGCCTGGTTGAGATCGGCTGATCCGGGAACGGAACCAACCCTTGCAACTCCACGCGATTCTGGCGCTCGCCCTCCTTCTGGGCGCAGCGCCGGCTACAGCCCAACAGGATGTAACCCCGGCTCAGATCGAGGAACTCAAGGAACGCATTGAGGACATCGACGATTGGCTGGAGGACGCCGAAGAGGACCGCTCCTCCCTGGAGCGGCAACTTGCCGCGACCGAAAAGAATATCAGCCGCCTGACCCGTGAACGCCGCTCTCTGCGCCAGCAGGCCGAACAGCAGCAGCAGAGGCTCCGTGAACTGGAAAGCGAGGCGCAGGAGCTCACCCGAACCCTTGACCGCCAGCGGGACAGTCTCAAGAAGCAGATCCGCGCCGCCTGGATGGAAGGCGATGCGCCAGCCGTAAAGGTACTGCTTAACGAAATTGATCCGGACAAGATCGCCCGGACCATGACCTACTACGAATACCTTAGCAAGGACACAGTCGACCGCCTGGAGGCGTTCAGACAAAGCCTGCAAGAACTCAGAAGCACACAGGCTGCCGTGCAATCAACCCGGGTTGAACTGGCCAGAACTGAGGAAAACGTCGCCAAACGCCAGCAGGAACTGACGGCATCGAGAAAGGAGCGCCAACAGACACTGGCCGCCCTCAATGCCGACATCCAGAACCGGCGCAGCGAGCGGGAAGAACTGGAATCCGACCGCAAACGGCTTGAAAACCTGCTGGCAGAAGTGCAGCAGGCGATCAACAACATCCCCTCACCCAATGAATCCCAGCCCTTCGCCTCATTACGTAACAAACTGCCCTGGCCCGTAAAAGGACAGGTCCTGAGCCGCTACGGAGAGCGCTATGCCGACGGCAAACTCCGTCGCAACGGCCTGCTGATCGGCACCGGGGACGAAGCGGAGATCCGTGCCATACACTATGGCCGGGTGGTGTTTGCCAACTGGCTTCGGGGCTTTGGCCTGATCACCATCATCGACCACGGCGACGGCTACATGACCCTGTACGGCCACAGCAGCAGCTTGTTTACCAGCCCAGGCGACTGGGTGGTTGCCGGCGAACCCATTGCCCAGGCGGGCCGTACCGGCGGCACAGATTCCCCGGCGCTCTACTTTGAAGTCCGGCACAATGGGAAACCCGACAACCCTGGCCGATGGCTGGCAAACTGAGAGCCCCCGGGAGGGCTGACAAACGCCGCAGGTAACGCCATACTGTCCGGAGCCAGGGAAACCAGTCCAACTATCGGAATAAAAACGGGATATGTGAATGAAACGGGTCAGAAGTACACTCCACGCCTTGCCATTACGCAGCATTGCTCTCGCTACCTGTTTCGCAACCGCTTCCGGACTGGCCTGGGCCCAGGATAAAGACGCCGCCACCGAGCAGCTGCTGGAAGGCATCCAGAACGGCGAACGCGTGGAAATAAGCCTGCCGGATCCGGAGAAGCAGCTGCCACTGGAAGACCTCCGCAAGTTCACCGAGGTATTCAGCCGCATCAAAGATGCGTACGTCGAGGAAGTAAGCGATCGCAAACTCCTCGAAAGCGCCATTAAAGGCATGCTGTCAGACCTCGATCCTCACTCCACCTACCTGGCACCCAAGGACTACGAAGAGCTCGAAGAGAGCACCTCCGGCGAGTTCGGCGGGCTGGGCATTGAAGTGGGCATGGAAAACGGCTTTGTGAAAGTGATTGCCCCCATCGACGACACGCCAGCGCAGAAGGCAGGGGTTCAGGCGGGGGACCTGATCATCAAGCTGGATGAAAAACCGGTTAAAGGCATGAGCCTGGAAGAGGCTGTCCAGCTAATGCGGGGCAAACCCGGCTCGATCCTGACGCTCACCATTATGCGTGAGGGGGAAAGCGCTCCCATCGAAATCGAAGTGGAACGGGACGTTATCAAGGTCACCAGCGTGAAATCCCGAATGCTGGAAAATGGTTACGGTTATGTTCGCATTACCCAGTTCCAGGCGGATACCGGCTCGCAGTTCAAGGATGCCCTCAACGGACTGGAAGACGAACTCGGACGCGATCTTGACGGCCTTGTTATCGACCTGCGCAACAACCCGGGCGGGGTGCTGCAGGCGGCCGTAGAGACCGCAGATGCCCTGCTTGATGACGGACTGATCGTCTACACCGAGGGCCGCATCCAGAGTTCCCGCCTGCGCTTCAGCGCGCGATCGGGCGACATCATGGAAGGCACGCCTATTGTCGTGCTGATCAACGGCGGCTCCGCCTCTGCTTCAGAAATCCTCGCCGGCGCGCTTCAGGACCATGAGCGCGCTGTGGTGATGGGCACAAAGTCCTTTGGCAAGGGCAGCGTCCAGACGGTCATTCCGCTGGATGAGACCCACGCCATCAAGATGACTACCGCGCGCTATTACACACCGGATGGCCGCTCCATCCAGGCCACCGGCATCAAACCCGATATTGAAGTACGGCCGGCGGAACTCAAGGAGCTCGACAGCAAGCCGTTCTTCACCGAAGCGGATCTGAGCGGGCACCTTGAAGGGCAGAACGAGGGGCAGGACCAGGATGGAAACGATGATGCCCAGAACGCAACCGGTTCTCTTGCCGACCGGGATTATCAGCTACGCTCGGCACTGAACCTGCTCAAGGGAATCCGGATTCTGAACCCGAACAAGAGCGCCAAGGCAGAAGGAAGCGATCAGTGAGAGTAGTCAGTACTCTGCTGGCCGTAGCATTCTGTTTTATCGCCGGCACGGTGTCCGCGGAGCCGGCCCGAAAAGCACTGCCGCCCACCATTGCCATCATTATTGATGACATGGGCCACAGCCTTGTTGAAGGTGAGCGACTGGCAAATCTGGATCAGCCGCTCACGCTGGCTTTTCTGCCCTACCGCCCACACACGGACAGCCTGGCCCGGCTCGCCTACAAGCAGCACAAGGAAATCATGCTGCATGCCCCCATGGCCAACACCCGCAACTATGGCCTGGGTCCGGGCGGCCTGACCCCCGAGATGGACGAACAGAGCATGGTGACCACCCTTCGCCGTGCCTTGCAGTCGATTCCCCACGTCCAGGGCGTGAACAACCACATGGGCAGCCTGCTGACCCAGCAACTGCAGCCTATGGACTGGGTCATGAAAGAGCTGTTCCGCTACCCGGTGTACTTTATCGACAGCCGCACCATCGCCTCATCCGTGGCCGGTGATGTCGCAGCGGCGTACCGCATTCCGACCATGACCCGGGACGTGTTTCTCGACCACGAACAGACCGAAGAGTTTGTGGACCGCCAGTTCAAACTGCTGATCAAGCGCGCCAAAGAAAACGGCAGCGCCATCGGCATTGGCCATCCTCACAAAGTCACCGTGGATTACCTGGAGAAGCACCTGCCCAAACTGGATGAGCAAGGTATCGCCATTGCCACCGTCAGCGGGCTATGGGCCATGCGCAACGGCAATCGGGAGATGTTTGCGGAAGGAGAAAAGCAGGCCATTCGACCTGCTTTCGCAAAGAAGGATTAATCGCGGACTTCTATGCCTTGGGCCTTCATAAAGGCCTTCGCTTCAGGAATGGTGTGCTGTCCGAAGTGAAAGATTGACGCCGCCAACACGGCATCGGCACCGCCCTGAGTCACGCCATCGGCCAGGTGCTGCAGCTCTCCGACACCGCCTGAGGCAATCACCGGCACAATCACAGCATCGCTGATGGCTTTGGTCAGCCCGAGATCAAATCCGATCTTGGTGCCGTCCCGGTCCATGCTGGTCAGCAGTAACTCACCAGCGCCCATTTCCACCATCTTGCGGGCCCATTCCACGGCATCCAGCCCTGTGGGCTTGCGGCCACCGTGGGTAAAGATTTCCCACCGGGGCTCCTCGCCCTCTTCACTCACCCGCTTGGCATCAATGGCCACCACGATGCACTGGCTGCCAAAGCGATCCGCCGCTTCCCGGACAAACTCCGGGTTGAACACGGCTGCGGTATTGATCGACACCTTGTCTGCGCCAGCATTCAGGAGCTTGCGTATGTCATCCACGGTACGCACACCACCGCCGACAGTCAGCGGAATGAAGACTTCCGCCGCCATTCGTTCAACGGTCTCGTAGGTGGTGTCACGGCTCTCATGGCTGGCCGTGATGTCGAGGAAGGTGATTTCATCGGCTCCCTGCTCATTGTAACGACGGGCCACTTCCACCGGGTCGCCGGCATCGCGGATATCAACGAAATTGACGCCCTTCACCACGCGGCCTTTATCGACATCGAGGCAGGGAATGATGCGTTTCGCCAGAGCCATAAGCCGCCCTTACCCCTTCAGACCGTCGCAGAAAGCCTGCGCTTCAGCGACATCCAGGGTGCCCTCATAGATCGCACGACCCGTGATGGCACCAAGGATGCCCTTGTCCGCCACGGTAGCCAGGCGTTTCAGATCATCCATATTGGTCACGCCACCAGAGGCGATAACCGGAATACCACCCTCTTCTGCCAGTGCGGCTGTCGCTTCCACATTAACGCCCTGCATCATGCCGTCTCGGCTGATATCGGTGTACACAATCGCGTCCACGCCATCGTTGGCAAAGCGCTTGGCAAGATCGGTAGCCATCACTTCCGAGACCTCCGCCCAGCCATCGGTGGCTACGCGGCCGTCTTTGGCGTCCAGGCCGACGATGATGTGACCCGGGAATTTTTTGCACATCTCAGTGACAAATTCCGGCTCTTTCACGGCCTTGGTGCCAATGATGACCCACTGCACACCGGCCTTCAGGTAGGCTTCGATGGTTTCTGCCGACCGGATACCACCACCGATCTGGATGGGAAGATCCGGGTATTTACGGGCAATGGCCTGGACAATCTCGCCGTTGACCGGCTCACCGGCAAAGGCGCCATTCAGATCAACCAGGTGCAGGCGCCGCGCTCCGGCTTCCACCCAGCGAGTGGCCATATTGACAGGATCGTCACCAAACACCGTGGAGTCGTCCATACGGCCCTGACGAAGGCGTACGCACTTGCCGTCTTTGAGATCGATCGCGGGAATTATCAGCATGTTCCAGTCCAGTTTGTAAAATTCTCAAGCAACTGCAGGCCCGCCCGTGCACTTTTCTCCGGGTGGAATTGCACTGCAAAAATATTGTCTCGCGCGACTGCTGCCGCAAGGTCCACCCCATAGCGGGTGCGGCCTGCCATATCAGCGTTGCCCTCGGCTTCTGCGTAGAAGCTGTGCACGAAGTAGAAACGGTCACCCTCGGGAATGTTATGCCAAAGGGGGTGATCAATGGTCTGCTGCACCTGATTCCAGCCCATGTGGGGCACTTTCAGGCGTTCGCCCTTTTCCGTGAGGTGGTCACCGAAATAGCGTACTTGCGAAGGGAACAGGCCGATGCAGTCAACACCGCCGTTCTCTTCACTGCGGGACATCAGGGCCTGCATGCCCACGCAGATGCCAAGAAACGGGCGATCCTGAGAGACCTCACGAACCAGATCCACTACCCCGAGACGATGCATTTCGGCCATACAGTCGCGAATGGCACCAACGCCAGGGAGGATGACACGATCGGCTTCACGGATTTTTTCGGCGTTGTCGGTGACCAGCACGGTGGTGTCCGGGGCAACGTGCTCTACTGCTTTTTTGGCAGAGTGAAGATTGCCCATGCCGTAGTCGATAATGGCAACGGTTTTCATGGTTGTTGCGGTGTCCTTGATTGACCGGTCAAACATGACCGGTTAAAGCGAGCCTTCTGGCGACGAGGCGTTTACAGCGAACCCTTGGTAGACGGTGTAATACCGGCCATCCGCTCGTCCATTTCAATCGCCATACGCAGGGCGCGGCCGAAGGCCTTGAACACGGTTTCAATCTGATGGTGGGTGTTTTTACCCTTCAGATTGTCGATGTGCAGGGTCACCATGGAATGGTTCACGAAGCCGTGGAAAAACTCCTCGAACAGATCGACGTCAAAGCCACCCACGGCACCGCGAGTGTACGGCACATCCATCATCAGGCCCGGGCGACCGGACAGATCGATAACGACTCGGGAGAGCGCCTCATCCAGCGGGACATAAGCGTGGCCATAGCGGCGAATGCCCTTTTTGTCGCCAACCGCCTGCTTGAAGGCCTGGCCAAGGGTTATGCCGATGTCTTCCACGGTGTGGTGGTCATCAATGTGCAGGTCGCCCCTGGAAACGATATTCAGATCCACCAGACCGTGGCGGGCGATCTGGTCCATCATGTGCTCCAGAAACGGCACGCCGGTATCGAAACTGGATTTACCGGTTCCGTCGAGATCAATCTCAACGGTGATCTGGGTTTCAAGGGTATTTCTCTCTACCCGAGCCTTGCGTTCGGCCATGGGGACTCCGTGACAATTGAGCGGCATAACGCCGGAAAAATTCGATCCGGCGATTATACCTTTTATGTCGGCTGGAGTCCCACAACCGGTTTAATCGCTACGATAGCGAAGTGCAGGTAGATGGCAGAAAGGGCTGCGTCAGAACGCCTTCTTCAGATTGTTCATGTAAGTGTCTACGAGGCTGTTGAACTCGTGCTTGATAACCGGGCTGATGGCCAGCTTGAGCAGGCTGGGCAGGGGCACAGTCAACTCTGCGCTGGTCTGGAACTTCACGGCGGTGGCATTATCGCCCTTGGACTTGATGGTCCAGGAACCACTCACGACGCCATTGCCCTCGCCCTTCACCGGCTCCCAGGTAATCTTGCCGGCGTCTTTGTCCGAGTGATATTTGCAAGCGTACACCGACTGGATGGCATGTTTGTCGACGCCCACTTTTTCCATTTCCCAACGGTAGGCGTTATCGCCAAGGTCGGTCAGTTTGTGGACTTTCGGGAAGTGACTGGCTGAACGTGGCACATCCGCCAGCAAATCGAACACTTCATCATAGCTGCCCGGAATCTCAAGTTCGCGGTTCAGCTCAATCGAAACGGTAATAGCCACGGCCAACTCCTTCTTGTGTTTATAGGTATCAATGTAGTCGGAAAATCAGGGTCGTGTATTTTGGCCCAACACTACCGCATTGTCATACTCCCGCGCTGTTAATTTGTTAACCCTGCGTTATCCTTTGGGTCATTAGCGTCGGTATTCACAGCGAATACTGCAAGCTCCTAAAAATAGGAAGGAAGCCTGAATCATGAAAGCCGTCCGTTATGTGCTGATTGCCATCGTTGCACTGATCGTTCTTGCCGTGGCTGCCGTTGCCATCGCCATGGCCGTGATCAACCCCAACGATTACAAACCGCAGATTGAACAGGCCGTTGAGGATGCCACGAACCTGGATCTGGTCCTTGAAGGCGACATCGGCTGGTCTTTTATTCCACTTGGCCTTGAGCTGAATTCCGTAGAGGCCACCCTGGAAGGTGACCGCTTTGTTGCCCTTGAGCAACTGGTGGCCCAGATCGATTTCTGGTCACTGATCGCCATGTCCCCGAGGGTGAATACCTTCGTACTGGACGGGCTGGACGCCCGACTCGAAGTGGACGAACAGGGCAACGGCAACTGGACCCGCATCATGCCTGAGAAGGCGGCGGGAGCGGCAACCGAGGAAACGGCCGGAACCCAGGATGAACAGGCACAGGAGAGCGAGGGCGCCGGCGGCGAGCCTCTGAACTTCAACGTTGAAAACGTTCAGATCAGCAATGCCCAGGTGCACTACACCGACAAGAGTACCGGCCAGTCGGTCACGCTGGAGAACTTCACCGTCAACGCCAGCAACATTACTCTGGGCTCCGAGTTCCCGCTGGAAATCGGGTTCCGGGTAGCCACCACCCAGCCCACGTTTGAAGTGGATGGCAATATCAGCGCCCGCCTCGCCGCCAACGAGGCTCTCAACGAGTTCGCCGTATCCGGTCTGAATGCCGTGTTCGACATGACCGGAGAGCCGTTCGGTGGCAAAGAGGTCACGGCTGAACTGGCGGGCTCTGCCAGGGCGAACCTGGAAAACGAGACCGCTAACCTGAGCGGCTTTACCGCCAGCCTGGCCAACCTGAACCTGTCGACCGATCTTGACGTTACCGGATTCGGCGACAAGCCAACCCTGAGCGGCGAGATCTCCATCGCCGAGTTCTCGCTGAAGGATCTTCTGAACAACCTCGGCCAGCCCCCGGTGGAAACCAGCGATCCGGACGTACTTGAAGCCATCGCCTTCTCCACCGGTATTGGCGGTCCGGCCGGCAAGGTGGAGCTCACCGACCTGACCATCAAACTGGATGACACCACCTTCACTGGTTCCGGCAGTTACAACCTTGCCGACACAGGCGTTGTCTTCCAGCTCCAGGGCGACCAGTTGAATGCCGACCGATACCTGCCACCGAAAGCGGAAGGAGAGGCGGAGGAAGCACCCGCATCCCAGGAAACCGCTGCAGCCGGACCCGAAGGCGACCTTCTGCCCCTGGAGACCATTCGCAGCCTGCTGCTGGATATTGATCTGGGACTCGGCCAGCTGATCGTCAGCAACCTGACTATCAACGAAATCAAAGCCAGCACCACCGCGAAAAACGGCCTGCTCAAGGTTGATGAGTTCAGCGGCAAACTGTACGAGGGCAGCTTTGGTGCCAACGTGACCATCGACGCCCGCAGCGACAATCCGAAATGGACCGTTGGCTCAGACGTAACCAATGTACAGACCCTGCCTTTGCTCACCGATCTGGCAGAAGTGGATATGCTCGCCGGCGGGGCAAATCTCAAAGTGAACGCCAACACCTCTGGCAACCGGATCTCGGCACTGCGCAGCAATGCTGACGGACAGATCAGCTTCAACCTCGCAGAGGGCGAGTTCCGCCGGATGAACCTCACCCGCATGGCCTGCCAGGGCATCGCTCTGGTCAACCAGGATGAGCTGACAACCACCGACTGGGGCACCAGCACCCCGTTCAACGACATGCGCGGCACCCTGGACATCAACGGCAACACCCTGAACAACACCGACCTGGTTGCAGCACTGGCCGGGATGCGTCTGGAAGGCAATGGCACAGTCGATCTGGCCCAGAGCCAGCTGGATTATGAAGTGGGCCTGAGAATCGTCGGTGAAATCCACAGGGACAACGCCTGCCGCGTTACCGAATATGTAGAAAACGCGGTTATTCCCGTGGAGTGCCGTGGCAACTTCGCCGAGGACCCGGCAGGACTTTGCTCCTTTGACGGCTCCCGCTTCAGGGACACCCTGAAGACCATCGCCGAAAATGCCGCCAAGGCGAAAGCCCGTGAGGAAGTGGACAAGGCAAAAGCCAAGGCGGAAGAGAAGGTTAAAGAAAAGGTGCAGGAACAGATCGGCGACAAACTCAAAGGACTGTTCAACTGATGCCGGACAGCTTCGCCAACAAACTGCTCCAATGGTACGACTGCCACGGCCGGCATGACCTGCCGTGGCATCACAACCGGAATGCCTACCGTGTGTGGGTTTCCGAAATCATGCTGCAGCAGACACAGGTAACCACGGTTATCCCCTACTTCGAAGCGTTCATGGAACGCTTCCCGGACGTTCATGCCCTGGCCGAAGCCCCGGTGGATGATGTGCTCAGCCACTGGTCCGGCCTTGGTTACTACGCCAGGGCCCGCAACCTGCAGAAAGCCGCCCAGACGGTGGTGCGCGAGTTCGATGGTGAGTTCCCGCAAACCCAGGAGGAGCTTGAATCCCTGACCGGCATTGGCCGCTCCACAGCCGCCGCCATATTGGCCCAGGCCTTCGGCATTCGCGCCGCCATACTGGATGGCAATGTGAAACGGGTGCTGGCACGCTACCATGCCATCCCCGGCTGGCCCGGCCAGACAGCCGTGCTTAACCAGCTGTGGCAACGGGCCGAAGAGCACACTCCGGAACAGCGGGTGCGCGACTACACCCAGGGCATTATGGATCTCGGCGCCATGGTGTGTACCCGCAGCCGCCCGGCCTGCGAGAGCTGCCCGCTGCAAGAGGGCTGCAGAGCCTACGCCCAGGGTGAAACCTCACTCTACCCCGGCTCCAAACCGAAAAAGGCCAAGCCGGAGAAATCCACCTGGATGGTGATTCTTGAGGATGGCGAGGGGCGCATTCTGCTTGAGCGTCGCCCGCCCAGTGGCATCTGGGGCGGCCTCTGGAGCCTGCCGGAACTAGACCCGGCCTACGGAGCCGATGAGCTTCAGGAAGCCTGCGAACAGAGCCTGGGGCTGGATTGCGCAGAACCAGAGCTTATCAACGGCTTTCGACATACCTTTTCCCATTACCACCTGCACATACAGCCCGCCCGACTAAACGTCACCGGCGGCGCCAACACCGTTGCAGACAAGGATCATCTGAAATGGCTACACCGCCATGAAGCCCTGAACCTCGGCCTGCCTGCTCCAATCCGGTCGCTGCTTACCGAACCGGAGCAAGCAGCTCTGCTTTGATCCAGTGCGCTGGCCCCCTCAGCCGCAACGATCTGTTATCATCACCGCCAGCAACATTTGCCAACAGGAGCCATCATGAGCCGTACTGTTTTCTGCCGCAAATACCAGAAAGAACTGGAAGGCCTGGACTTCCCGCCCATGCCCGGCGCCAAGGGCCAGGACATTTTCGAGAACATCTCGAAGCATGCCTGGGAAGAATGGCAGGCCCAGCAGACCATGCTGATCAACGAAAAACACCTGAGCCTGATGGACCCCAACACCCGCAAGTACCTGCAGGCGCAGATGGAACATTTTTTCAACAACGAACCGTTCGACAAGGCCGAGGGCTACGTTCCACCGGAACAATAACCCCGGATTGATCAAAGCCTGAGCATGCCTGAAAAGATTCAGAAATTTTTCCGGCCTAGCCTTGACTCAAAACATCGAAACCGGTTTAATAGCGCCCCGTTGCACAGCAGTAGCGCAACATGCCCGGATAGCTCAGTTGGTAGAGCAGGGGATTGAAAATCCCCGTGTCGGTGGTTCGATTCCGCCTCCGGGCACCACTCTTTCCCTCCAATCAATAACTTAGGAGGGATTTAAGAGTTGTCCCATCATTAGTCCCCACATCCCAGATTTGCTTAGAAAACACTCAGACATTGACCGAGTGCAATCTTTTCGTACTCCTTCACGAAGTTAGCTCTGTACAACCAAATCTTCCGTAACCGCCTGTTTTGCATCTCCATTCAACCATAAAGTCGCTCTCCAGCCAATTCCTTGGCCAAACGGCGCGATCGTCTGCCTTAGGCGCGAAACCTCTAAAAAGAAGTAACTTTACGGAGCGATGCTGCGAAATGCGGTCCTGGTCTCGCCAAACATACTGTGGTCGGAGGTTGGAGTTAAAACTTGGCCGCTAGGGTCGCAAAGCGAACATTCGGAATGGCCTTCAATGCCGCCCAATTTGCCTCCGTTTGAGGCTCGGGGTTGTCGTGTTTAGTGGGGGAAGTCCAGACTGGATGGTGGGTCAAGGTTTGTTGAAGGATTTATCAAGGAAATGTCAAATCCCAAACTTAGGCTTTGACATGGGGTAAATATCCACACACCCTGAACGGCTGAGCAATGAACTGGCCGACCTGCCACGCCCGGACACGATCACAGCCCCCCCGATTGTTCCGGCTTGGCATGAAATTGATGCAAGGCTTTACCATCAAAGGTCGTCAGTTTGAAGGTGCGACGGTGGCCGATGGCGAAGTTGTTTTGTTGGGCGAAAGCGAGGTTTGTGAGTTCTTCAACAACACCATGATACCGAATCCCATGCATGTCCGTGGATTGCAGTTCAGGGTGCTAAGCCGACGCTACGCCGATGCACTAGCTGCCGGGCAGTTGGCGGCCGGCATCGTGGATTCAGGGCTGCACGACAGCGTGCTGGTGCTGCCCGGAGAGAGGGTCCGGATTGCGCTGACCTTCACCGACTTCCCGGGACTCTATCCTTACCATTGTCACAATATGGAGCACGAGGACAATGGCATGATGCGCTATTACGAGGTGCACAAGGTCTAGGCAACTCAGCAGGGTTGGGTGAACTCCGGGACCGGCACGGCGGTCCCTCCTGCGTTTATTTCCCGGTTACGGATTCAACGTAGTGAGCAACGGCCTCGATCTGTTGCTCCGACAGCGAATCACCGAACGCTGGCATGATCCCCACGCCACTCTTTACCGCATTGCGGACCTGCTCCGCAGAGGGTTTGAGCTCGTCCAGATTGGGGCCAATTTCGCCAACCGATCCTGCATCGTTCAGTGCGTGACAGATGGTGCAGGAGGGTTGAGCCTGCTCGGTGAACACCTTCTTGCCCAGTTCGAGTTGTTCATCCGCCATCACGGTGGCAGACGCAGAGACAAGTACAGCGAATAACAGTGTACGTAGTGACATGGAAAATCCTGGTTCGGTCAAAGAAACGGGCGGCCCGGCGGGCGAACCGCCACAAGGTTCATGCATTTATGAAACGGTGACGGTCACGCCATGGTCTTTCCAACTGGTGTTGCCGTATCCGCGCTCGTTTTCCGTGCGTGTGGGCGGCTGGGTATTGCCCTCGGTGTCGGTTGCGCGGCTGACAATCCGGTGATCGCCGGCGCTCAGATCCATCGACACCACAAACGGCCGCCAGGCATAACGCCCCATGTCGGGCCCAAGGAAGCGGGCGGTCTTCCAGGTTTCGCCACCGTCGGCTGACACCTCCACCTTGCTGACAGCATTCATGCCGCCGAAGGCAACGCCGTACACCAGGTTTTTGCCCTGGCTGGCGGTGGTCAGGGGGGCGGTAACCCAGGATTTGACCGGCATCTCCCACATGGACGGCTGATCGGGTGCTCCTTTCTCGCCAATGGGACGAATGCGATAGCCGGAGGCCTGAATCTTGGCGTCCGACTGGCCCTCGGTGAACGCCACCCGATCCACGTATTTCACGTTGTTGACCCCGAAATAGCCGGGCACAACCATGCGCAAAGGGCCGCCGTGGGCCAGGGGCATGGGCTCATCATTCATGTCCCAGGCCAGCAGGGCCTGATCCAGAGCCTTCAGGGGAATGGACCGTTCCACCATAATGGTTTTCGGGTCCAGCCCGGCAGGCAGGCTCTCGCCGCCCGTGCTGGTGATGTAATTCATCCCGGGTTTCACGCCGCCCAGTTTTGCGACAACCTCCCGTAATGGCACACCGGTCCAGATCAGGCAACCGGCCGCACCTGTGCCCCACTGGGTGCCCCCCGGCCCGTGCTGATAGTAGGCCCGCCCGTTTCCTGAACACTGAAGCACCGTGGTCACAGTTTCCACGCCGATTTTTTTAAGGTCGCCAAGGGTCAGGGACTGGGGGCCATTCACGCCTTCAAAAGTCACTTTCCAGGCATCGCGGTCAGCAACGATATCGGCATTCGGGGCTGGCAGATTGTTGCGCACGTACAATTTGTCACTGTCAGTGACCACACCACTGCCAATCGCTCCCCGTTCGGTTTCGATGGTGTTGGCACTGTGAACGATGACGTCATTGGCGTTTTTCCAGCGAACGTAGTCCGGCAGCGTTTTGGGCTCTGCGGCTTTGGCCAGCGGGCTGAGCCCCAGCAGACTGACGGACGCCATGGCACCGGCGGAGCCCAATAAAAGGCG
>NZ_DDOI01000080.1:29812-30704 GCF_002341575.1 Marinobacter sp. UBA2498
GGCGGAGCCCAATAAAAGGCGCCGACGGCTCATTTGGATTGACTCTGCCGGAGACTGGGAGGCAATGGCGGGCGAATCATTGATCGACATGGTATTTCCCTCATTGTTGATCACTCCGGACTGGTTCCGGTTTTGTTGTTGGGCTGATTGCGAATGCATGAGTTAAGTGTAGGGATTGATTAGAAAATAACCACCGAGGTCGGTTCAGGAAGCACTCATCGCTGACTTGTCGATGGGTGGCACATTGCCCGATGGCGCCACAACCAGTAAGCCCGATGCCCGCATCGGCAACCCAATAACTTCCAGCTCGTTGTCACGGGTTCGAAAATCACCGGCACGGGCCACGGCCTGTCGCACGTCCGGATTCCGGAAAAACACGCGCTCCGATATTTGGTACTGAACGATCAGGCTGTTGCCCAGCCGCACGGCGTAGGCCTCGGCGGGCTCGCCACCTACTCTGGTTGTCCAACGGGCCAGAACGCGGCCATTGGCCCACTGCATGGGCGGCGACAGGTCGGCGTCGTCAGACGGCGTGCGCAGATCGTTGCCCACCACCCGCTGATAATCGGCCAGCACGTCGTTGACCATGGGAATCTGACTGGCCACCGCCATCTGATTGGGATCTTCGGGCGTCAGGCTGGGTACCAGAAGCATCGCCGCCAGCACCATGGCCACCGCCCAGCCGCCGCCTCCGATGACAGCCGATGGGCTCAGGCGGGTCAACCAGTGTTTCAGGCCTTCCAGAGGCTTCTGACCGACCGGGCGCCTGTCGCTGGTCTGGACGCTGGCAAGGGTATCGTCGAGGCGCTTGGCAAATGCGGGGGACAATCTGGGCGCGGGTATCTCTTGTAGTCGTTCAGAAAGCATCCGCTGGCGTTCGGCATCGTGTCGG
>NZ_DDOI01000080.1:30761-33109 GCF_002341575.1 Marinobacter sp. UBA2498
CCTCACAGCCAGCAAGGTGAGCTTCAACCAGAGTGATGTGATGCTCATCCAGCTCGCCATCGGCATAGCCCGCCAGCCAGTCCTGAATCTGGTGGTGCAGGTCAGACCACTGATGGGATTCCGAAGAGGGGGTGATAGAGGGCTTATCACTCATGGGGGGTCACCCTTGTGTGCGTGTTGTCACTGGCAGCCGGATTGTCGGATGCCACCTTGATCAATCGCTCGGCCAGCAGGCGACGGCCTCGTGACAGGCGGCTCATCACCGTGCCTGGCGCCAGGTCCAGAATCTGCGCAATGTCCTGATAGCTCAGATCTTCAAAGTCCCTCAACAGAACCACCTGCCGGAAGTTGTCCGGCAGGTCGCGAACGGCGGCCATCACCTGCGCATCGGTCTGATGTTTCAGTGCCTGCTCGAACGGGCCGGGAGCGGCGCAGGGGTGTTCGCTCAGCACGGCGTCTTCGGTTGTGAGTACCGGGGCCAGTTGCCGCCGCCGATTGTCCCGGCGGTAGCCATCGGCAACCACACGGTTGAGAATTCTGAGCAGCCAGGCATAGATTGCTACCTGGTCGTCCAACTGGCCAAAATCCCGCCAGGCCCGAAGCAGGGTTTCCTGAGTATAGTCTTCCGCTATTTCAGTCGAGGCGGACTGGCGTTGCGCAACACCGTACAGCCGGTAACGCCAGGGGCGTACTAGGGTGTCAAACTGCTGCTTGCTTCCGGTGCTGCGCATTTTGTGTGCCCGTTTGGAATCGGTGGACTTGTTAACCAAAGACGTCGCCTGTGTTCAGTTTATTCCCTGTCGCCACATTTTTTTACGGGTTGCCGGGAACCGCAATCCAGAACGGGAACTTGCCGTCCACGGGTTGCCGGCGAACGACCTTCAAGGATTGGCTGTCAATCACGGCAATCTGGTTATCCGCCGTGACAGAGGCGTATATGAACCGGCCGTCACGGCTGGCGCGAACGCCATGGGGGCCGACGCCCACATCGACGTTCTTGACAATTTCCAGGCTTTCGGGGTCGATCAGGGTCACGGCGGACGCGGAAATCGCCCCGGTCGCGATGTATTTCCCGCCGGGCACCACGTCGATGCCGCCATGCCCACTGCCCACCTTGAAGGTTTTCAGCATGGTTTCACTGGCCAGGTCCATCACGCCCACGTTGCCCGTAAAGTCGCGCAGCCACAGCCGTTGGCCGTTGGCGCTGATGTCAACGTTGTGAGGCGTCTCAAGCCCCGGCGTCGGAATCTGATGCTGTTTTTCCAGGGTTTGCATGTTCACGACTGCCAGAGCGCCTTCGCCCTGCAAAGTGACGTAGGCAAATTTGCCGTCGGCGCTGTAGATGAGATTGTGGGGTACCTTGCCCACCGGAATTTTCTTCACCAGTTCGAGGGTGTTCATGTCGATCACTGCAACGTCGCCCTGGGTCGGCGCAACCGCAAGGCCATAGCGGCCATCCGGTGAGATCTTGACGCCCTGGGCCACCTCGCCTATCGCCACACTGGCCATGACGTCGCCATTGGCCGTATCCAGAACATAGACATTACCGGTTTTAAAACCAGACACCATCAGGCGAGAGCCATCCGGGCTCAGAGCATCGTAGTGCGCCCCTGCCACGCCAGGCCAGGCCTGTTTTGACGGTAAGGCTCTTACAATACCGCTGTTCTGGACGGCCACATAAAGCGGATCGCGGATGGCGTTCTCCAGGCTCAGCTCTGGGGCCGACCGGGCGGTTGGACCTTCCCGGGATGGCGCTACTGACTGACCCAGCACCGCCTGTCGCAACTGGTACACGTCCTTGCCGGACAGGTTCTGGCCCGCAATCGCCTTGATCTCCTCAGCGGTGTAGGGCTGAAACTCTCCCGCAAGACGCTGCTCGTTACCAAAGGCTGTCAACACGTAGTTCAGCACATCCGCGATCTGCTGGTTCGTGAGGGCACCGCCCCAGGCGGGCATGTTGCCGTTGTACGCCGTGCCCCCCACTTCGATGGACCCCGTCAAACCGTATTGCAGCACGTGGCCAAGATACTGGCGGCCACCAATGCCGTCGGTGGCGTTGTACAGTTCAGCGGTGTGGTTTTTCTGGGGCGGAAACGAGCCCGGTATGCCCTGGCCCTGTGCCTGATGGCAGGCCGCACACTGCTGGCTGTAAACCTTGGCCCCGCGCTCGAAGCGGGTGGATTCAGCCGCATTGGCAGACAAGCTGATACCGATTGCCGTTCCGGCAACAGCGATGAAGGATAGAACGTATTGGCCGATGGTTGGATGCATGCTGAAAGCCCCGAACGCTGAATGAAAGCCGACCGCCTCCATGCTGTGGCAACGCGATGCCAAGATCGAGCCGGTCG